>JBAZTN010000083.1:0-12192 GCA_041661895.1 Methylobacter sp.
TCTCTTGGATCGGTAAAGGAAAATACCTTAACCCAGCCTTTTATGCCAAAAACGCCGGAAATTTTCCCAACGTTTATAATCTCTGGCTTTGTCAAAAGTTTATGCTGCAGCTTTTAATGCGTCTTTAATCAATTTTGCAACGCGCTCAGAAGGCTGTGCACCGTTTGATTTCCAGTATTCTACGCGTTCGTTATCCAGGCGCAGTTTTTCTTCATTGCCACGTGCTAACGGGTTAAAAAAACCAACACGTTCAATATAACGACCGTCACGGCCACTTCTGCTATCCGTTACAACAACATGATAGAAAGGACGATTTTTCGCGCCACCTCTAGAAAGACGAATGGTTACCATCTAAGTTCCTCAAAAACATTTAGTCAAGATATAATCGGCTTATTTTACGCGATTTTCTATACAAGTAAAGAACAACACACAATCCATCACATTCATTCACTCCGGTCATCGCATAAACGGCCATTAAAACAACAAAAGCTACCGCCTCATGCCGCGTACATTATTTTTTATGCCGCGTATCATATTAGCCATATTGCCTGCTTTGAAACGCTTCATCATTTTCTGCATCATCATAAACTGCTTCAAAATACGATTAACATCTGACAACTGCTGACCGCAACCGGCAGCAATACGCTTCTTCCGATTACCTTTAATCAGATCGGGATAACGTCTTTCCTTCATGGTCATGGAACTAATCACAGCAATCTGGCGCGCCAATTCCTTGTCATTAACCTTATCTTTCATTTCCTGAGGCATGCTGCTCATGCCGGGCAACTTATCCAGCATGGAACCAACCCCGCCCATACTTTGCATTTGCTGTAACTGTTCACGAAAATCTTCCAGATCAAAACTCTTGCCTTTTTGTATTTTTTTGACAAGTTTTTCAGCCTTTTCCTTATCGACTTTCTGCTCGATCTCTTCAATCAGACCCAGCACATCTCCCATGCCTAAAATCCGGGAAGCAATACGATCTGGATAGAATGGCTCTAACGCATCAGTTTTCTCACCCACACCGATAAATTTGATGGGCTTGCCGGTAATGTGCCGTATAGACAGCGCCGCACCACCGCGGGCATCGCCATCTGCCTTGGTCAGGATAATTCCGGTTAATGGCAGTGCATCATTAAAAGCTTTTGCAGTAATGGCAGCATCCTGCCCGGTCATGCTATCAACAACAAATAATGTTTCGACAGGATTGATTGCTGCATGCAATTCCTTAATCTCGCCCATCATTTCATCATCAATATGCAGACGACCGGCGGTATCAATAATAATTACGTCAAGGAACTTTTTCTTCGCCGCTTCAATAGCATTTTTAGCGATATCAACTGGGTTTTGAGAAATATCACTTTCAAAAAATTCCAAAGAAAGCTCATTTGCCAGCACCTGCAACTGCTTAATAGCGGCAGGACGATAAACGTCAGCACTGACTACACCGACTTTTTTCTTTTGATTTTCTTTTAACCAGCGGCCTAATTTGGCAACCGTGGTAGTTTTACCAGCACCCTGCAAACCTGCCATTAAAATGATCGCAGGCGGGGTAGCTTTCAGATTAAGCCCCTCATTCACATCGCCCATCACCTTAACCAGCTCAGACTGAACCAGCTTAATCAGTGACTGACCAGGAGAAAGGCTGCTCTGGACTTCCTGCCCTAATGCACCCAATCTGATACGTTCAATAAAATCCGTAACAACTGGCAGAGCTACATCGGCTTCAAGCAAAGCCATACGCACTTCACGTAGAGTTTCCTTGATATTGCTTTCAGTCAAGCGCCCCTGACCCTTAATTTTTTTAAGCGTACTACCTAATCGATCGGTTAAATTATCAAACATATCAGTGTCTTTATTAAAGCTTAAGGAAACCACTCACTAACACAAATGCGTTAGGACTATTTAGCGGGATATATTAACATAGCCATTGAGTCCTTTGCACCCACTGTAATTGTAAACAAAAGCCTCCATCAATACCTCTTAGCTAATAAAAACAATTCAATGAACACGACCGCACTCGCTACTCTTTCCATCTGCACATACCTGGCAAGCGCCCTGCTTATTGCTCGGCATGCTTATCAGAATAGCACTCAACGCACACCAATTTATCTGGCATGGATCGCAGTATGGGCACACATTTTATACACCGTCATCGCTTTCCAGCAAAACAATGGATTTAATTTTAGTTTTATTAGCACCGCATCCCTGATTTCATTGATTGTCGCTTTGCTCCTACTTATTGCGACACTCAATAAACCTGTCGAAAAACTGGGCGTCGTCATATTTCCCGTTGCAGCTACCATGCTTGGACTGGAGCTAAACTTACCAGAAAAACAGCATCTTCTGCACACCCACAATTGGGAGATGAACACCCACATTCTGACCTCTATCATAGCTTTCAGCCTGTTAAACATCGCTGCCTTGCAAGCCGTTTTGCTCGCCATTCAAGATCAGCAACTTAAAAGTCACCCACCCAAACGCTTCATCCAGTCCTTGCCATCGCTGCAAACCATGGAATCCCTGTTATTTCAGATGCTGGGCACAGGACTCTTTTTCCTGACCATTTCATTAATCAGCGGTTTCATATTTATAGATGACTTATTTGCACAGCATTTGGTACACAAGACCGTTTTATCAATTGTTGCCTGGATCATTTTTTCTTGTCTTTTGATAGGCAGAATTCGCTATGGATGGCGAGGGCAAACGGCAATACGCTGGACTTTAACGGGCTTTATATTGCTGCTACTGGCCTACTTTGGCAGCAAACTGGTGCTAGAAATTATTTTGCACAGGCAATAGCAAACTCATGAATTCCATCTTTTGCGGGTTTGCGCAAAATCAAACTTTATAGCTATAACACTGATGAATTAGGAATGGTAACTAAAGAACCTGAACAAAAAGCACCGCCCCCACAAAAATGTTCATACATGCTCAAATTATTTTATTTTCATTCCCAAACTCATGCTGTTTTTCAACCAGCTGCACCCGCTGGGTAACACCGCACACCAATGTATAAGGTATGGTGTCCGCCCACAACGCAACCTCCTCAACCGACAAGCCCTCGCCCCATAAGGTCACAGGATAGCCTGGCTTTGCATCGGGCTGGGTTTCCAGATCAACGGTGATCATGTCCATTGACACTCTGCCAACAAGGGGTACACGCTTGCCATTAATCAGCACCGGCGTTCCGGTTTTGGCATAACGGGGGTAACCGTCGCCATAGCCTATCGCCACGACGCCCAGTGTTGTCGGCTTTTCACACGTCCAGTTGCCGCCATAGCCGACCGCATCGCCTGCTTCGATTTGCTTTACCGCAATTAACTGCGAGTGCAATTCCATTACTGGCTTTAGCCCTAATTGCTCGCCTGTTGAATCTGGAAAGGGCGATATGCCATATAACATGACTCCTGGGCGTACCCAATCGGTCAAGGATTGCTTCCAGCCCAAGATCGCCGCAGAATTCGCAATACTGCGTTCACCGGGATAACCGGCAACCGTTTCATTGAATAGGCTGATTTGTTTTAGTGTTTTATCGTCGTTTTTATCATCTGCATTAGCTAAATGCGTCATCAGGCTGATGGGCTGCTTTATTATGGAACACCGCGTTAATCTCTTATAAACATCGTTAAAATCTTTCGCCTTGAAACCTAAGCGATTCATGCCGGTATCAATTTTTAACCAGATAGCGATTGCTTGCTGTTCTGTTCTGGCTTCAAATATTTCAAGCTGTGTAAAGGAATGCACCACGGCGTCCAATTGGTAATGCAGCAACTCATCTAATTCTTCGGCACAGGTAAACCCCTCCAAAACGGCAATCCTGTTTATGAATCCAGCCTTGCGCAAACGGATGCCTTCATCAACCCGGGCGACTGCAAAGGCATCAACATTTTGTAAAGCTTCGGCAATACGCAGCATGCCATGTCCATAGCCATTAGCCTTGACCAGCGCCATCACCTTGGCGCCCGGCGCACAACTGCGTACTCTGGCTAAATTATGCTGAATAGCATCCAGATCGAGCACCGCATACGCAGCCGGGATCATTCATAGTCCCCGCTGCCATAAGGATTGCCGGCAAAATTCTCAAAGCGGGTATATTGCCCCAGGAAGGTCAGTCTGACCGTCCCCAGCGGGCCATTACGCTGCTTGCCGATAATAATCTCGGCTATGCCTTTATCGGGGCTGTCTTCGTTATACACTTCGTCCCGATATACGAACACAATCAAGTCAGCATCCTGCTCGATAGCGCCCGACTCACGCAAATCAGACATAACCGGGCGTTTATTGGGCCGTTGTTCGAGATTACGGTTAAGCTGGGACAAGGCGACAACGGGGACGTTCAACTCTTTGGCCAGCGCCTTTAAGCCTCGGGAAATATCGGAAATCTGCTGAACCCGGTTTTCGCCGCTGGAAGGCGATTGCATGAGCTGCAAGTAATCCAATACGATCAAACCCAGCTGCCCATGTTCACGGGTCAGACGCCTTGCTCTTGACCGCACTTCAGTCGGTGTTAATGCCGGGGTGTCATCAATAAATAATTTGGTCTCAGCCAATAAATTAATGGCTGAAGTCAAACGCGGCCACTCATCGTCTTCCAGCTTGCCGGTTCTGACTTTATGCTGATCTATCCGACCTAATGAAGACATCATCCGCATGGCCAACGAGTCGCCGGGCATTTCCATACTAAATACCGCAACCGGCTTATCACCTTTGATCGCAATATTTTCCGCCATATTCATGGCGATAGTGGTTTTACCCATCGACGGCCTGCCGGCCACGATAATCAAATCGGCAGGCTGCAAGCCGGAAGTCATTTGGTCAAAATCAGTAAAACCAGTAGCGGCTCCGGTGATGGAGCCTTCCTGTTCAAACAGCGTTTCAATTTTATCAACGGCACGCGCCAGCAGCGATTTAATAGGTGTAAAGCCACCCTGCCCGCGCTGCCTTTGTTCAGCGATTTTAAATACCTGACGTTCGGCATTTTCAAGCAGATCAGCGGTATCACGGCCTTCAGTATTAAACGCGGAATCTGAGATGTCAGTCCCTACATGAATCAACTGGCGCAGAACAGACCGATCCCTGACGATATTGGCATAAGCGACGATATTGGCGGCGCTGGGCGTATCTTTTGCCAGCATGCCCAAATAAGACAAGCCGCCGCAATTTTCCAGTTCTCCTATTGCTTCCAGCGATTCCGACAGAGTAATGACATCAAAAGGAATCTGTTTTTCGGCAAGCTGTTCAATCGTCCTGAAAATCAGCCGGTGATCTTTGCGATAAAAATCACCTTCCACCACCTTGTCGGCGACCGAATCCCAGGTTTGATTATCCAGCATTAAGCCGCCCAAAACAGACTGTTCGGCCTGGATGGAATTGGGAGGAACTTTTAAGGAATCAAGCGAATAATCGCGATCAAACGAATAGTTTTCAGACATGGTTACACAATACTAATCATAATAATTGAACAAAACAGGGATAAAACGCAGAGGGGGCATAAACACACGGACTATTCAAGAAAATCAAAATCTACTCACCTTATTTTTCACAGGGCTGTATATTACGTTAAATCATTGCCTGACCGATAATAATATTGATTTTATCTAATAAAAACAAACTCATAGAATTTGGATTTTCTATTGCATTAACCATGAAACTCATAACTATGAGGCACTTGCAAAACTCCTGATAACTACCCTTCGACAGACCCGGAGAAACGGTGGTGGTATTGAATTAATTCACTTTTTCCGTTCGTGGTGAGTCCATCGAACCACAAACAAGATTTTTTGCAAGTCTCTCTCACCCAACTGCCGAATTTTGATGTGCGAAAAACATAAATCAGCACCATGAATTTTTCCGGTATCAGCATCAGGACACCTGAGTCTGCCGCTGTTGTGTGAATTGGTTAATGTTTGGGTGCGCGCTAAACAACTGCGAGGTTCGGAATGGAACGGCGAACAAAGGCTATACATGAATAGCAATATTCTTACTGTGATAAATTCGACAAATTAGATAAATTAGATAAATTAGATAAATTAGATAAATTAGATAAATTAGATAAATTAGATAAATTAGATAAAATAAATTATGTTTTTATTATTAACCATACTAAAATTATGTACTTACTAAGCTGGTTAGAAGCAGGGTGACAAACAACATAATCCCATCATCAACTAAAACTTATTTTAAGCCAGAACAAAGAGCAACTGGGCTTTGCAATAAGCAAGAATTCTGCAATACCAATCGTGAAAATTTAAGGAATTTATTATGAAATCGTACACACAAATGAAAACCATACTAGGATTCGACAAAAAGGTACTGCTGGGTGCGCTGCTGGCGACGGGGATGGTGATAGGGAGTGCCAATGTTTCTGCCCTTATAGATACCCAAAACTTATCAGTTAGTGCAACTGTTAGTGCTTCCTGTGTTTTTGGGGCGGCTGCAACGCTACCTTTCGGAACTCTCACCATCAGCGATTTAACCGCCGGAAAAAACGAATTAACTCCGGCCTCAGTTAAAATTACCTGCAGTAATACCGGTGTAGCCGCAAAACTTTATGCCGCTGCGACGCGACAGATGACTGATGGAGGCACCGGCACTCTGGATTATGAAGTATACACAGATACTGGACGAACTAACGCCCTTGGGTCGGCAGTAGGTACTGGCGCGGATGTAATTGCCGACGGTACCGAGAAAACCATTCTCCTGTACGGCAAAACGGCAGCGAGTCAGGCTGCTAAACCCGCAGGCTCCTATACTCAAAATCTACTGATGACCGTAGAGTTTTAATTGACTCGTTAATTCTCAGTTCATGAATCCTTATCATGTCAAAGCAAAGATGAGTGACATTAACCGCAATTGGCTGCTCTCGGGCGTGCTTTTTAGCTTATTGTGGGCGAATGCAGCAAGTGCTTTGACGATCGATCCGGTGTTGATTGAATTGACGCCAACCCGGCGGGTGGCTTCAATCACTGTATCCAATCCGTCCGATCACTCCAAGAACTTACAGGCAGAGGTGCTTTCCTGGCAACAGAATAAAGGCGTTGACCAGTACACTGAGACTGACACGCTATTCGTGATACCGGCGATCGCGGAAATCGCACCGGGAGGTACCCAAGTGTTTCGGGTTTCATCGCGAAGCCCGGTACCTTCAACGGTTGAGCAGGCTTATCGCTTGATACTGGAAGAGATCCCTGACGAAAGCGGTCTTACCCAAACAGGATCGATGATTAATCTGTTGTACCGTTTCAGTCTGCCACTTTTTGTTTCGCCCTCGGAAGCTGTCCAATCGGATCTACGCTGGAGCCTATGCGCAGCACCTGCAAACAAGGGCTGTATTCAGCTTGACAACCGTGGCAACCGGCGAATTCGCCTTTCAAAACTGACCGTGTCGGGCGATGGCTGGCAACAAGCAGTTCCTGATGGTGCTACTGTGCTCGCTGGCTCAGTAAAACAATGGACCTTGGACATGTCGGCAGGGCAAAGACTACCTAAAAGGGTCAGCGCCAAGTCCGAGTTGGGGGATATATCGGCCGACCTGTCCGCGCCGACGCCCTAAACTGCAAGTGGGCGCAATAATTTGAAAAAGTCGCCGATGGATGCCAATTATAACTACACCTTACTTGGTGCCAACAACTATCTGCACGGCAAACAGCGTATGGCGCTTCAAGCGTACACTGTGCTTGCTACTGGCGGTAACCCTCCCTTACTGCCCGGCGCAGGCTGTATCACCAACCGAAACCTCCTTAACCGGTAGCCACAATCAGACCCAAGACCGTGTGGTTGGCATAACCGGCCATGCCAAGCCCGGTAACTCCAATGGGCCACAGACCCTGCTGCTGGATGTCACGATCAATACCCAAAAACTGGCGGGCATCATCCGGATCGAAAAACTGACTGATGGCCGCCTGGTTCTGCCCGTGGACGCATGGCTCGAGGCGCGCCTGCGCCCGTCCGGAGAAAAGCTGACGCTGCCTGACGGCAGCCGGGGCTATGCGCTGGATGCCGTGCCAGGACTCCACTACACACTCAACAATGGCATGCTCGCACTGGATATTACCGCCCCTGCGGAAGCCTTTGAAGCCCGCGCTCTCGACCGCGGGCGCGGCGGCGAGGCTCCGCCCAACCCCGCACCGCCGGGAGCTTACCTCAACTACAATCTCGTCGGTACACAATCTAGCGACAGCGGCATCAGTTATGGCGCCTTTCTGGAAGGCGTGGCCTTCAATGGCTGGGGCTCACTGGTGTTCAGCGGCGTGGCACGCGGCAATGATAACCAGCACGAATTGATACGCACCGACACCTACTGGCAGAAGGACCTGCCCGGCCCCATGGAAACACTAGTGCTAGGCGATACCGTCGGTAGCGGCGGCGCCTGGAGCCGCCCTGCGCGCTTTGGCGGCATTCGCTGGGCGCGCAATTTCTCGCTGCGACCGGGTTATATCGCCTTTCCGATGCCGTCGCTTTCCGGTTCGGCGGCACTGCCATCGACCATCGACGTGCTAGTCAACAACCAACTCCGGCAGAGTCAAACGGTAGAGCCCGGCCCATTCGCGATCACCAACGTGCCGGTGGTAACCGGCGCCGGCGAAGTCAATCTGGTGGTGCGTGACATACTCGGTGTTGAATCGCTCGTGAGCCAGAACTATTACACGTCACCGAGCCTGCTGGCTGCCGGACTGTCGGATTTTTCGTTCGAAGCCGGTTCACTGCGCGAAAACTACGGCAGCCAGAGCAACGACTACGGCGCGGCTTTTGCCGCCGGCACCTGGCGCCAGGGCTTGAGCAACGCCCACACCGGCGAGGCGAGGCTGGAGCTGCAACAGCACCGTCAGGCGGCCGGCATCGAGCTAGCTGGCCTGCTCGGTAATTTTGCCGTGGCACGCGTGGCGGCCTCCTATGCGAGAGCCGAGGTCGAGCAGGGGGGGAGCTATATAGTAGGCCTGGAGAGGCGTGCCGCCAACTTGGGTGGCGGTTCATTGCAATGGCAATACTTCGACCGCAGCTACACCCAGTTTGGTGCGCTGCCCAACGAAATCCGCCCGCGCGATCGCTTCACCGCGGGCTTCGGCATGCCGCTGGCCCTAGGCGCCTCAGCTGGCGTGAGCTACATCAGCCAGTCGAGTTGGAACAGTGACCGCTTTCAGCTGGCTACTGCCAACCTCAATTTGTCGCTGCCCTGGGACATGTACCTCAGTGCCTACGCCAGCAGGCAGCTGGATGAAAACAAAGGCTGGAGCGGAGGCCTCAACATAACAGTGCCGCTGGGTACATTGCGCTCGGCCTCGGCCAGCAGTATCCGCGATGCCGACGGCCACATCACCAACGCATTGCAAGCCAGTCAGTCGGCGTATCAAGGGCTCGGACTGGGATGGCACCTGCGCACCAGCGACGACCCCAACCAGCAGTTGCAAGGGGGGAGCACACTCAACACCAACTACGGACAATTGGCAGCCGACGCCAATCTGGGCAAAGACGGCACCGCGCTGCGCCTTGGCGCCAACGGTTCGATCGGCTGGCTGCAGGGCCTGCCTTTCGCTACCCGCAACATCGGCCACGACAGCTTTGCTGTAGTCAAGGTAGGCGACGTCAATGACCTGCCGGTGTACCGCAGCAACCAGATCATCGCTACCACCAACAGCAGCGGCCTGGCGCTGGTTCCCAACCTGCTGCCGTACCAGAAAAACAATATCACCATCGAACCCGGCGAACTGCCCCTTGATGTCGAATTTAAGAGCGTTAAGGAAATGCCTGTGCCCTATGCGCGCAGCGGCATATTTGTGGAATTCCCGGTACGGCGCACACGCAACGCGCTGGTGGTGCTGCACCAACCCAATGGAACACCGGTGCCGGCCGGGGCTCGCGTCACAGCCAGCCCCAGCGGCCAGACGTTTATCGTGGCCAAACGCGGCCAGGTGTATCTGAGGGACCTTACAACCGACAACCGCATTGTCGTACAATGGCAAAATGGTCGCTGCGATCTGGCCGTCCCGCTGACAGCCGACGGCCCCGCCGAGCCACGCATCGGCCCCCTTACCTGTGGAGACCCACGATGAATAAATTAATACTATTGGCAGCCGCGCTGCTGTTGAATATGTTATGGCCGTCAAAAGCGTCTGCCCTCGTCTGCAACGTCAGCTCTACGAGCGTGGCCTTCGGCAGTTTCAGCCCGCTGACCGGTAACACAGTCGACAGCACGGGTACCATCTCCATTTCCTGTGTCTTGTTAACGTCTTATACTATTACGCTCTCGCCCGGCGGCAGCGGAAGCTATACCCTGCGCCGCATGGCTAATGGCGGCAATTTTCTGTATTACAACCTCTACCTCGATGCCGGCTACAACCAGACCTGGGGCAACGGCACCGGCGGTAGCTCCACGGTAACCGATTCGTTTCCCCTCCGCGGCGGCTCCAGAGACCATACAGTCTATGGCCGCATTCCGCTCGCCAGCCAACGTAATGCCATGGTGGGCAGCTACAGCGATAGCATCACCGTGACAATATTTTTTTTGTAAAAATGCAGCTTAAGCCGCGTAGCGGAAAACGGATTCGTTTTGTTTAACCCTTAATCTTGCTATATTAAAATTTACTTTAACTTTATGGGTCTGGGTTATGGCTACACTTAAGGACACAAATAAAACCTACCTGACGCCCAATGAGGTCGCGGAATTATTGATGGTGGCTCCGGTGACCGTCAGATCGTGGGCGCAGAAAGGCTTACTGGTTGCGAAGGTTACGCCTGGCGGCCATCGGCGTTTTTTAAAAAGCGATGTAGAGCGTTTTGTGCGCGAAAGCGGCGCAGCTCAAGCCAGTGTCAAGTCATGCACTACCCGAGTTCTCGTTGTTGATGACGATCCACTGATGACCACCTATGTACATGACATCCTTGAAGACTCTGGGTTAGGCTTCGTGACCGAGATAGCTAAAAACAGTTTCGAAGCCGGTGTCAAAATTAATACCTTTGCTCCGGATGTGGTATTGCTCAATTTCATGCTGCCGAATATAGACGGCTTTCAAATATGCTCGCTCATTAAGAGCGATGCCGCTACTCGGCATATAGGCGTGATTGCCATTGCCGGAGACATGAGCGCTGAGAATGTAACCCGTACCAGTATGCTTGAAGCCGGCGCCGAAACAATTCTTGCAAAACCGTTCAATCCGGCAGATCTTCTGGGAATTTTAAGCCATACTGCAAGCGTAAAGAAAATCTTGCCGGCCGCACGAACCGAGACGTCAAGCGACCCCAAACGGTGCATCGACGAATCAGACAACTCCGAAACGCTGCTATTTTCTTTGACGCGCATGGCTGAAGCCAAGAATAGCTATATGGGTCATCATGATGCCACCTGGCTTGCACACATGGCGGATATCTTCGGTCGCTCCCTCGGTCGTCTCAGCCCGGAAGAGTTGCTGGCGCTACGCAATGCCTGTGCGCTGCACGACATCGGCAATCTGGGAGTTCCCGATAGCATTCTGCTGAAATCCGCCCCGCTGACTGAGGAAGAATGGGTGGTAATGCGCAGCCATACCATAATTGGCGCACAACTGTGCAGTGGCTTAAAGGATATGACACTCACCGTCCCGATTATTCGTTCCCACCACGAACGCTGGGACGGCAGTGGCTACCCGGATGGACTGAAAGGAGAAGCTATCCCGTTTTTAGCCAGGGTGTTTCAATTTGTTGACATATTCGATGCCCTATCATCCCCGCATCCTTATAAACCGGCGTTATCTTTTGAAGAAGTAATCAGCATCATTCGTGAAGAAATCGTTAAAGGTAAACTCGATCCTGGCCTGGGTGAGTTTTTTTTGGAATTGCTGAATACAAGGCCTCAAGACTTCAACGTAATCCAAGAGACCAGGGACGATGGCTGCATAATGAAATAAGAAAGCTCTCCTAACAAGTGCGTATTAATAGCCGCTAACCGGCCAGCACCAGCCATTCATTAAACCGTATTTCATTCGTACTGGTATTGCAGTGATCTTTATACCTTAGTACATAACAAATTTTGGTATCCCACATCCGCTGATGATGTAAGCTAGGCTCTGTTGACGTTTCATCTCAACCATAAAAGTACCGAGGAAAACGACAGCATCCCCATGTAATTAATAGCTTTTTTCTCATAACGTGTGGCAATTCTGCGGTAGTGCTTGAGCTTGCCGAACATGCATTCAATTACATGCCGCTCTTTATAAA
>JBAZTN010000084.1:0-12142 GCA_041661895.1 Methylobacter sp.
GGACCATGCCTTTACATGACTGGAAAGCCGCTTTGAATCGGTTTAGTATTCAATTCGACGACCGAATGCCGAACCATTAACAAACTCCGTTTACACAAAATTCAGGACACCCTCGTGGATTGAGAATTGGCGTTGCCGACTATATAAGTAAACCGTCAGCGCTCCTATTTTAAAACACAGGGTAGCTAATCAACTTAAGATTGTTTCCCAGCAAAAATTGCTACAGGAAATGTGTCAAATTGATCATCTTGCTCAGATAGCTAATCGTCGACAGTTTGATTCACAACTCTATACCGAATGGCATAAAGCCATGCGCTCCGGTTGTTCTCTTTACTTTAGCTATTATCGATGTCGATTATTTTAAGAAATATAACGATTTTTATGGCCATGCAATGGGTGATAATGTATTAAAATATATTATTAAAACATCGGCATTTTATACAAAAGAGCAGGAGATTTGCTTGCACGTTGGGGAGGAGAAGAGTTTGCAATTTTATTCGCGGAGCCCAATGCCATAAAAGCTCTAGATCAGGCAAATATTGTTTGTCAGAAAGTTGCTGAGTTAGATTTCCTCACTGTAAATCGGATGTCGCTGATCACGATCAGTATCGGTGGCGTTATACTGATGCCGGAACAAAATATGCCGGATAGTTTGATTCTGATAGAGCAAGCCGATCACTGTCTATGCCAGACTAAAATCAATGGACGTAATCGGATTGAATGGAAATAAGATTACCTCTTTTTGTTTGATCGGTTTCAAAAGAGTAGTATTTTTACAAAGAGTGACTCAAATTTTCCCCGATGCTATTAGCGCAATTGTGCCTTGAGCATTATATTGAATAATTACCCCCATATTTAATGTGACTTTGTGATAGTTTCTGATTTTGTTTTACGTGACTGGAGTGCCTGGGCTCCAGGCATGAATTGTATGGCTGACTGGAAAGATTGGTACGCAGGAAGGCGAACTATACAGCAAGATGATAAAGCGATCATATCTGATGCGGTCCCAAAGATGCTGCAACGCAGATTAAGCCCGCTGGCCAGAGCCGTCTTTAATGCGTCTGACAAATGCCTTGAGCCGGGCAAGCCGCTTCCAACCGTATTCAGTTCTGCGCATGGCGAAGTGTGCAAATCATTGGAAATGCTTAAGACCATTCAGGCGGGTGATGAAATTTCACCGACGGCATTCAGCCTGTCTGTTCATAATGCCATAGCCGGATTATTTTCCATAGCTTACGCCAACAGTCTGGAAAGCACCGTAATCGCTCCGGGTCTGGAAGGTATTGCACCGGCATTTTTTGAAGCGCTTGGGCTGTTGTCTGAAACAGCTAATGAGGTGTTATTGGTTTTATACGATGAGCCGATAGCCGATTTTTATCCAATTTCCCCCTTTAATCTCAACGCAGAATTTCCTTGTGCACTGGCGTTAAGAATCACATTAACCGGTGATGGCTTGCCATTGCGATTCAGTCGTTCATTAGAATCTCGTGATGATGGCGAGCATCCTGTACAATTACTTACATTTTTAAGGTTTCTTCTAGCTGAAGAAACATCATTGAGTCTGGGAAATCAAGGGCATAGTTGGAGATGGGACAAAATATAGGCCAAAAGCTAATGTTTGGCTGGCGGCTTTTTGCAACAGGTTTCAGCTTTTTCAGTTTTGGCGTAGGTGGCTTGTTATTATGGATTCTGGTTTTCCCTGTATTGTCTGTTCTGCCCGGTAATCAATTACAACGGATCAGCCGTGGACAAAAGGTTGTGCATTACAGCTTTTATGTTTTTATAGGACTGATGCACAGAATGGGTGTGATGACTTATGAGATAGTAGGCTTGGAAAAGCTTAACCGTCCAGGGCAGCTGATCATAGCCAATCATCCGACGCTGGTGGACATCGTTTTTTTGATCAGTCGAATCAAACAGGCAAACTGCATCGTAAAAGAAAAACTATGGCGCAATCCCTTTATGCGCGGACCCATCCTTAATGCTGGTTATATCAGTAACGGCGACCCTGAAAAAATGATAGCTGAATGTGTAGACTGGCTGCAATCCGGCGGTTCGATGATCATTTTTCCGGAAGGGACAAGATCAGTGCCGGGTAAGCCCTGTTATTTCCAGCGAGGTGCCGCTGCAATTGCGTTGCAGGCTAATAAGATTGTAACGCCGGTGACGCTATCCTGTTATCCCAGTACCCTGACAAAAGCCGAGCCATGGTATCAGATTCCTCATCGCCGCTTTCATTTGGCGATGCATGTAGGGGATGATATTGCGCTGGATGAATTTACCAGCACGGGTCAAAAATCAATCGCAGTGCGACGCTTTAATCAATTTTTACAAGATTATTTTACTCAACAGAGAGAACGCTATAAACACGATGGAAAATGAATTAAAACAACTCATCATTGATGCACTGGATCTTGAAGATATCAGTGTAGACGATATCGATAGTCACGATGCGCTATTCAATGACGGTTTGGGGCTGGACTCAATAGATGCACTGGAACTGGGCTTGGCTATCCGTAAAAAATATAATGTAAAAATCGATGCTGAAAAAGAAGATGTGGTGAAGATTTTTTCTTCCGTTTCGGCATTGGCTAAATACATAGAATCCGCACGCAGTTGAGAAGCTAATGAAAAATTATCAGGAAAGAGAATTTTCACGCACATCAGTGCGCCCGACAAACCGGCAGGAAAGCCGGTTTGCACGCATCGCGCCCGAAGGGTGCGGCATAGGGATATGCCGCATGAACGGTGGCGTACACGACTGCATGGATGCAGGAGGTAGAGCACCAAAAGTAGGCGCTTTAGGCGACGCAGGAGCAGTTACCGAAGGATGTACGTCATGAAAAATCGTGAAGAAATTTTAAAGGCTATCAAAGAAATAATGGTCGAGATGTTTGAGATGGACGAACAGGCGATCACCCTGGAGGCTCGTTTATATGAAGATCTCGATTTTGACAGTATTGATGCCGTCGATATGATCGTCAGGCTGAAAGAAATGACCGGAAAAGCAGTCAAGCCGGAAGATTTCAAGACTGCCCGCAGCATCGGTGATGTTGTCGAGGCAGTTTATAAGATGTTGAATGACTAAGGCATGCGGCTTTTCATAAACAGTCTTATAGGATTATTGACGCTGATATATCCTTTTGCTGTTTATGTTGGCTTCAATTATTTCGAACCTTGGAAGACAGCCGTCATGCTGATTGTTTTACTGGGCATCAAACTGGCAGTCAGTTATTCCGAGCAGCACTGGAGCAGGCCGCTGTTGATTGCCGGTATGGTGTATTGCGGATTTGCAATATGGAGTAATGACCTTGTTACCTTGCGCTTTTACCCGGCCTTGGTTAACGCGATGTCGTTGCTGGTTTTTTCATGGAGCCTGGTATCGCCGCCCAGTTTGATTGAGCGTTTTGCGCGTATTCAACACCCTGATTTGCCCCCCGAAGGCGTCATCTATACCCGGCGCGTTACTCAAGTTTGGTGTGTATTTTTCATCATCAACGGCAGCATTGCCTTGGCAACAGCCCTATGGGGCAGCTTTGAAGTCTGGAGTTTATATAACGGATTCATAGCTTATTTATTGATGGGCACCTTGTTTGCAGGCGAATACATTGTACGGCTGAGAACCCAGAAACATGTCAGATGAGTTGATTCCGCTGTCGCATCATTTGACAGCGCTAAGACCGGCAAACTCCCCCATTGCCTATCATGCCGGGCGTTATTATGATGTCGAACAATTTTCCGCGGCGGTTAAGTCCTGGGTTACCAAACTTCAGGCGCAACCATTCCAGCGTTACGCTTTATATGCTGAAGACACTTATCCTTTTGCGGTCATGCTGTTTGCGCTTTTTCACGCCGGAAAGGAAGCCTGGATTCCCGGTAATAATTGCCCCGGTACAGCGCAACAACTTCAGCAACAGGCTTGCCAGTTACTGGGAGATTGGGATAAGGCCCGACCGTTTGATTATGGTCTGGAGATGGCCGAAAGCTCCACTGATCTATCGCCTTTAAATCCAGCAGAAACTCGATTGGTGATTTTTACCTCCGGTTCTACCGGGCAACCCAAGCCGATAGAAAAACGGCTGAGCCAGTTACAAATTGAAATAACAACACTGGAAAAATTGTGGGGCGGCTGGTTAGCCGGTGCCGAGGCTTTGGCTACGGTTAGTCATCAGCATCTCTATGGCTTATTGTTTCGGCTGTTATGGCCGTTGTCAGCGGGACGGTGTTTTCATAGCCAGATTTATCTCAACCCTGAAATGCTGGTCAACAGCACACAAAATGCGGCTTATTGGGTGGCCAGTCCTGCACATTTAAAACGGCTCGATCAAGATTCGCCCTGGGAGAAGATTGCGGGTTTAAACGCGATTTTCAGTTCCGGCGGGCCTTTACAGCATAATGCGGCTCAACAGGTTCTGGCCTGTAGCGGACAGTCAGTTATAGAAATCTATGGCAGTTCCGAGACAGGCGGGATTGCCTGGAGACAGCAGGGTGGAGAACCGGTTACGCCGTGGGCGCTATTCGAAGGCATGGCTCTAACACGCACGGATGATGCCTGGCACCTGCATTCGTCTTACTTAACGGAATCAGGTAGCGATGGTTTTCAGCTGGCTGACCAAATCAGCCTACAAGAGGATGGCCGGTTTCTCCTGCATGGCCGGCTGGATCGGATAGTCAAAATTGAAGAAAAACGCCTGTCCTTGACCGAGCTGGAACAGCGTCTGATGGACACGCCCTGGATAGCAGATGCTTTTACGGTAATGATAGAAAAGGGCAGGGATGTCGTCGGCGCGTTTGTTGTCCTGAATCAGGATGGCTTGCAGCTGCTGGAAGCCAAGGGCAGAAACCAGCTAATCAAACAAATACGCACGGCTCTTAGCCAGTGGTTCGAGGCGGTAGTGTTGCCCAGAAAATGGTTGTTTACAGACAGGATACCCATGACCGCTCAGGGGAAAGTCGAACGGCATCTGTTAATGCAACTGTTGAATACCGAAAGCCGTAAATTCCCGCAGGTGCATGGCTTTACATCGACTTACGACCGCGTCGAACTGGATGTAAAAGTCCCCACTGAATTGGTTTATTTCCCGGATCATTTTGATGGTTTCCCTATCCTTCCCGGCGTAGTGCAAATAGCCTGGGCAGAGCATTTCGGAAAGCTGTTTTTTGCCATTAATGAATCGTTTTCACAAATGGAAATCATAAAATTTGTAAAAATCATTCAGCCCGAAGATGAGATTAAGCTGGCACTTAAATGGGATGCAAACACGGGACAACTATCGTTTAACTTTAGCTCGGAACAGGGAGTGCATAGTTCAGGGCGTATGGTTTATGGGGAAAAACGATGAAAGCCTGCATCATCGTGCCCGTTTATAACCATGAGCAGGCCATTCCTCAGGTAATAGAAAAACTAAAAGTTTACGGGCTGCCTTGCCTGCTGATTAATGACGGTAGCTCGACTAACTGTTCCCTGGTGCTGGCGGAATGCGCCAGGCAGGAATCGGGCTGGATTACCTTATTAAACCGTCCCGAAAATGGCGGCAAAGGCGTGGCGGTTGTCGACGGTTTCAAAGAGGCTATTCGTCTGGGATTTACCCATGCCATACAGATTGATGCCGATGGTCAGCACGACTTTAATGACATACCCAGATTTCTTGAAGCCAGCCGGTTAAACCCAGATGCGATGATTTTGGGGCAGCCGTTTTTTGATGAAACGGCGCCTAAAAACCGTCGTTATGGGCGGCAGTTTACCAATCTGTGGGTTTGGATAAATACCCTGTCATTTGCGATTGCCGATGGCATGTGCGGTTTCCGGCTTTATCCGCTAATCGCAGTGGATCAGTTAATCAGCACGACAGCCATTGGCAAGCGGATGAATTTTGATGTTGATATCGTCGTGCGTCTGTACTGGCAGGGAGTCGAGGCCATCAATATTCCTACTGCCGTGCAGTACCCTTACGATGGCGTGTCGCATTTCAAGTTGTGGCGTGACAATGTAATGATCTCAGCAACACATGCCCGACTTTTTTTCGGCATGCTGGCACGTTTTCCGCAGTTACTCATCAGGCACTGGCGATGAAAAAAGCGACACATTGGGCGCAGATCGAAGAGCAGAGCACAATCTGGGGCATGCGTTTCCTGTTGCGCGTCTATCTGCTTTTTGGCCGTACCGTCCTGCAATTGTTTTTATACCCTGTGGTGATTTATTACTGGCTGGTTAACAAGTCAGCCAGACAAGCTAGTCAGACTTACCTGAACAAAGTGGCGTGCTTTGCACCGGCATTAAAAATTAACGGCAGTCTGTACTGGAGTTACAAGCATTTCATTGCTTTTGCCAATGCCATTATCGATAAACTGGCGGCCTGGGCAGGCGCAATTTCGCTGGCTGATGTGGAATATCACGGGCGTAAGGAATTATTCGTCGAGCTTGAGAAAGGGCGGGGCATAATCCTGCTAGGCTCACATTTGGGCAATCTTGAAATTTGTCGGGTGATTTCTTATCTGGATAGGGACGTAAGCATTAATGTGCTCGTGCATACCAAACATGCAGAAAAGTTCAATCGCCTGACCAGTCAATACAGCGACAAAAGCAGGCTCAATCTGATACAGGTGACTGAAATTACCGCAGCCACCTCAATGTTGCTGAGCGATAAAATCGATAACGGTGAATTGGTTATTATCGTGGCAGACAGGACGCCGGTGAGCAATTCGCAGCGTGTAACAACAGTCGATTTTTTTGGCGCCAAGGCCTTGTTTCCGCAAGGTCCATTTATATTGGCTTCATTACTGAAATGTCCTGTTTATACCTTGTTTTGTTTAAAACAGCATGGCAAGCATGTCATTTATTTTGAGTATTTCAGCGATGTTTTGAAGTTTCCCAGAAAAACCCGCGAGCAGGCTATGCAGCAGACGATACAAAAATATGCAGAGCGGTTGCAGCAGTATTGCTTGAAAGAACCGTTACAATGGTTCAATTTTTTTGATTTCTGGCGCGTATTAAAGAGTGAAGATGAATAAGGTAAAAGATAACGTTGTTTTTGATGGCCTGCCGTTGACCATTGAAGATATTTGTCTGATAGCCAACCAACAGGCTCAGGTTGAATTAAGCCGGCAAGCCGAATTTGTGACCAGGATCGATAAGGGCGCATTGTTTATCGATAAGCTGCTTAAAGAAGAAGGCTTTGTCTATGGCGTAACGACGGGGTACGGCGATTCCTGTACCGTGTCCATTCCGCTTAATCTGGTGGCGGAACTGCCCAAACATTTATATACCTTCCACGGCTGCGGTCTGGGCAATCACTTTGATGCCCAGCAGACACGGGCTATTCTGGCAGTGCGGTTGACCAGTCTCGCCCGCGGATTTTCAGGAGTGCGCTATAAATTATTGCAGCAGCTGGCAGAATTATTAAAACAGGATATTCTGCCTTTGATACCGCAGGAAGGTTCAGTTGGAGCCAGTGGTGATTTAACCCCGTTATCTTATGTGGCCGCCGTTTTGGCTGGCGAAAGGGAAGTGGTTTATCAGGAACAGCGCCAACAAACGCAGGCTGTTTTTGCTTGGCTGAACATCGAACCGCTCACCTTGAAGCCTAAAGAGGGCCTGGCGATTATGAACGGCACGGCGGCAATGACCGGCATCGCCTGTCTTGCCTACCAAAGAGCCGAATACTTGTCCCGCTTGGCCACGCGTATCACCAGTCTGGCATCGATTGCCTTGAAAGGTAACGCCTACCATTTTGATGAAAAACTGTTTTCGGTTAAACCGCATCCGGGACAGAACCGCGTCGCCCAGCGCATACGGCTGGATTTGCACCTGACTGAAGGCGCACCGCGAAACGATACCCGCTTACAGGACCGTTATTCCCTGCGTTGCGCGCCCCATGTGATCGGCGTGCTTGAAGACTCGCTGCCGTGGCTGCGGCAGTTTATCGAGAACGAATTAAACAGCGCCAATGACAACCCGATTATCGATGCCGAAGGCGAACACGTTTTACACGGCGGCCATTTTTACGGCGGCCATATCGCCTTTGCGATGGACAGCCTGAAAACCGCGGTGGCCAATCTGGCAGATTTAATGGACAGGCAAATGGCGCAATTGATGGACACCAAGTTCAATCAAGGCCTTCCCGCCAATCTTTCCGGAGCCAATGCCGAACAGGCCATGCTCAATCATGGCTTCAAAGCCGTGCAAATAGCGGTATCCGCCTGGACTGCGGAAGCCCTTAAACTGACTATGCCTGCCAGCGTATTTTCCCGCTCGACCGAATGCCATAACCAGGACAAAGTCAGCATGGGCACCATAGCCGCCAGAGATTGCATCCGCATACTGGAATTAACCGAGCAGGTTGCTGCCGCCGCCTTGTTGGCCGTAGTTCAGGGCGTGGAGCTACGCGGCAATGTGGAGGCGTTAAGCCCGGCTCTGCAAAATACTGTTGAGCAAGTGCGAGGGCACAGCCCGTTTTTAAGCGCAGACCGGGCATTGGAACAGGAGCTGCGACTTTGTCTGGAATTGATACGCAAACAGCATTGGCATCTTTATGACTAAAGGCCTTCATTACACCGAAACCGACCTGGAAATTCCTTTTCACGATGTCGATATGATGGAAGTGGTCTGGCACGGGCATTACGCAAAATATTTTGAAATAGCCCGCTGCGCGTTGCTGGAAAAGATCAATTACAACTATCCGCAAATGCGTGATTCAGGCTATGCATGGCCGGTTATCGATCTTAGAATCCGTTATGCGAAACCGGCGGTGTTCGGGCAGGCAATCACCGTAAGCGCGGAAGTGGCTGAGTGGGAAAACCGGCTGAAAATAAACTACCTTATTGTTGATAAACGTACGGACTCAAGGCTGACCAAAGGTTACAGTATCCAGGTGGCCGTTGATATGGCGAGCAAGGAGATGTGTTTTGAATCGCCCGCTGTATTGTTTGAAAAACTCGGTGTGGCGGCTTCTTGATGATCTTGAAAGTGCTATTTCTGTTTTTGCTGTCATTCGGTCACAGCTACGCCGGCGATGTGCTTGCCCAAATCAATGCCCGCTTGGTGAAGACAGTTATCACCAACGGCAATTTTCAACAGGAAAAGCAGTTGAAAATCCTGCGCAAGCCGTTAATTTCCACCGGCGTGTTTACCTATCATCAAAGCAAAGGCGTGATCTGGAAAACCCTGACTCCGGTTGTTTCATTATTGCTGGTGAATCAGTCTCACCTGTTGACTAACCAGGGCGAACAGGCGGTGCCGGCGACTTTTGGCCGGGTTTTTCAGGCTATGCTGGGCGGCGATTTAACCCAGTTGTCCGATGATTTTGCTATAACCGGCACTGATCAAAAAGCCTCTTGGCAATTGCTGCTAAAACCCAAAGACGAGCTGTTGCAGAAAATAATCAGCACCATAACCTTGTCGGGCGACAATGAACTGCGTCATTTGGAAATACAGGAAACCGGCGGCAATATAACGTACATTAAATTTGATCAAATCACCCACCCCATGCAATTAACCCGTGAACAAGAGTCGGATTTTGAGCGCTTATCACCCTAAGGTAACGGCGTGGCTTTGGCTGCTGGGGATGATTTTAATCAGTATCTTAGGCAGTCAGGCGCTGACCAGAGACTGGCTGGAAACAGGGTTTCTGGCGTTATTGCCGGCCACCGAACAAAAGCCTGAAGTCGCTAGGGCGGTTCAACAGCACAATGAGCTGATCACCCGCAAAGTGATCTGGTTGACCGGTGCAAGCACCTCTCAGGCAGCGATTGCCCATGCGCAACAGCTTAAGCAGAACACCCTGCAAAGCGGCCTGTTTAAAAGCGTGGTGTTGGAGTTGCCGCAGCAGCAATATGTCAAAAGTTATCAGCAATTATTCCCCTATCGCTATCAGTTACTTGATGCACAGACACGGCTTACGCTGAGCAACAATTCCAAAGACTTGATCAGCCAAAATCTGGAAATTCTTTATAGCCCGATCGGGCAAATGCAAGCGGCCGATCTTGAGCGCGATCCCTTGTTATTATTCAGCCGCTATTTTGATGCCCAGAACCCGATCAAACTTAATCTTGAGCAGGGCATTGTTGTGTTGCATGACCAGCAACAATATTGGGCATTGTTGATAACAGAATTGAACGACAGCAATTTGCAGCTGGATAAACTGGAAACCTTGCTGGATCTGGTCAACAGCTCACAAGCTCAAGTGCAGGCGGCTAGAGGCGAGTTAATGGTTACCGGTATGCCGCTGTTCACCGCGCACGGCTCGCAATCTGCCAAACAGGAAATTTCCACGGTCGGCATAGGCTCCAGCGTGGGCATTCTTTTAGTAATGCTGCTGACCTTTCGAAGTCCAAGACCGTTATTGTTATCGTTTCTGGCAATAGGCAGCGGCATGTTTGCGGCTTTGGTGGTCAGCATTCTGTTCTTTGGCAAAATACATATTATTACCCTGGTCTTCGGCGCAAGCTTGATTGGCGTCGCTGATGACTACGCGCTGCATTTTTTCTGCGACAGTTTCGGCTCAAAAGACTGGAATCCGCGCCGGGGATTAAAGTTCATTCTGCCGGGGCTTGCCATAGGCCTGTTAACCAATCTGTTAAGTTATGCAGGTTTAGGTTTTTCGCCTTTTCCCGGCTTGCAGGAAGTTGCCTTGTTTTCGGCAATCGGTTTGCTGGTCGCCTGGCTTACCGTGGTTCTGCTGTTTCCTCTACTGCTGACCGGATTCAAGCCCGAACATGAACCCCGGTTACTCAAGCTGGCAACTTACTGGCAGCAGCACTGGCCGGACTGGATGTTAAAAAACAAGCGCTGGCTGAGTTTGGCTTTACTGGTTTTTATAATTGGCGGAATCTGGCAGCTGACGCCGCAGGATGATGTCCGCTTGCTACAATCGGCTTCCCCAGAACTCATGAAGACGGCCGATAAAATCAGGGAGTTATTTCCCGTGAGCCAGGACAACCAGTTTTTTCTGGTGTCAGGAAAAGACCAAAATGACTGGCATCAAAATGAACAGCGTTTGCTTGAAAGTCTGGAGCCTTTACAACAGCAGCAGGTGCTTAAAGCTTACCAGGGCATCAGCAGCTACTGGCCGGAAGAGCGCAGTCAGCAGGAAAATTACCAGTTACTCAAACAGACGATGTATGACTCGGGACTGCTAAAACAGTACATGGCCGATCTGGGGTTTAGCGAGGATGCAGTTAAAGCCGAACTCAAGGAGTTTAAGGATTCGGAAAACAAATCGATTTCCTTAGCAGAATGGCTGGCGACTGCCGATGAAGCCAAGCAATCGTTATGGCTGGGTTGTGATCCGGATCGCTGTCAAAGCATAGTGTCATTAACCGGCATAACTGATTTTTCGGCATTATCGGCGCTGCAAAGTTTGCAGGGTGTCAGTCTGGTTGACCCCGTCGGTGACTTATCCGCGCTGTTTGAGCGCTATAGAGTCAGGGCCAGCGCCTTGTTGATTGCGGTTTACGGGATTGTTCTGCTGGGGCTTGGATTGAAATTTGGCTGGCGCAACGCCTTAATCATAACCTCGGTGCCTGTGGTCGCGGTGCTGGTTTCGCTGGCCACGTTGGGCTGGTTTGATCAGCTGTTCAGCCTGTTCAATCTATTTGCCCTTTTGCTGGTGCTGGGCATAGGCATTGATGATGCCATCTTCTTTTTCATTGCCTCTGACAAGCGTGACAGTACCTCGCTGGCGGTTACCATCTCCGCATTAACCACGTTATTGGCTTTCGGCTTGTTGGCGGTCAGTTCCACAGAGATCGTTCATGCCTTTGGCTTTACGGTCGCGGTCGGCATTCTGACTGCGCTAGTGCTTTCGCCATTGGTGGGGCGAGGTTTGGGGAAGCAACACTAAGCCGCCGTCTTTATTGCCAGCGTCAGAATAAAGTCTGTTTCTATTTCGAGTTCTGCAACCTGTTTAATGGCTTGCTGAACGCTTTCGTTAGCCCGCCATGCAAAAGGCGTCATCTGCAGCAGGGCAATTCTTTGTTCGGGATTCGGGGCGATTTTATAACTGATGCGCTGTTCGGTGGAGGGTGTCCTGAATTTTGTGTAAACGGAGTTTGTTAATGGTTCGGCATTCGGTCGTCGAATTGAATACTAAACCGATTCAAAGCGGCTTTCCAGTCATGTAAAGGCATGGTCCATTTTTTACTG
>JBAZTN010000085.1:0-12134 GCA_041661895.1 Methylobacter sp.
TTTGGATAACTGGCAGAAAGATCCTAAAACCCAATTGCAGGAATTAATGCAGTCAAAAAAAATGGAGTTGCCTGAGTATACTTTAATGACTATGTCCGGGTTGGCGCACGAACAAACGTTTAAAGTTAAGTGCACCATTCCCCTGATAAAAGATTCCTGTATCGGTACAGGCGTCTCCAGAAAAAGAGCCGAGCAGTCGGCGGCAGAGCTAATGCTCGAATTATTAAATAAGGACAATAAATGAATTGCGGTTTCGTAGCCCTGATAGGGCGTCCCAATGTGGGTAAATCAACGTTGATGAATCATTTGCTGAAACAAAAAATCAGCATTACATCCCGTAAGCCACAAACAACCCGGCATCGAATTCTGGGTATCAATACCACGGAAGCCGGGCAAGCCATTTATATGGATACGCCGGGTATGCATAATAGTGAAAAGCGGGCGTTGAATCGTTATTTAAACCGTACAGCGGACACTACCCTCTTGGGTGTTGATGTAATCGTATGGCTGATTGATGGTTTGTCCTGGCATGAATATGATGAGATCATTTTTAAAAAACTGGAGCAGGCAGGCTTGCCGGTTATTCTTGCTGTTAATAAGGTTGATAAGGTAGCAGACAAAGAAGCTATTTTAACGTTCTTTAACGAAGCCCAACATCGCTTTCCATTCAAGCATCTGGTGCCCATTTCGGCGCTAAAAAGAACCAATCTGGATCAGTTGGAAAGCTTGATTATGGAGCTCTTGCCTGAGGGCGACCTGATCTATCCGGAAGATCAGATCACTGATCGGCCGGAACGTTTTTTAGCGGCTGAAATTGTCAGGGAAAAGCTGACCAGAAGATTGGGTGATGAACTGCCTTATTCACTTACGGTAGAGATTGAACGCTACGAAGAGCTTCCCGGCATAACTAAAATATATGCCATCGTCTGGGTGGAGCGGCTGACCCAAAAAAACATAGTGATTGGCAAGGACGGCGAAATGCTGAAAAAAGTCGGCACCGATGCCAGGCATGACATTGAAAAGCTGATCGGCCAGAAGGTTTATTTGCAGCTTTGGGTTAAGGTTAAAAAAGGCTGGTCGGATAGTGAACGAGCTCTGCAAAGCCTAGGGTTTAATGACTGAAACGTCAGTTTATTTGCAGCCTGCCTTTATTCTACAACAGCGGAAATACCGGGAAACCAGCCTGATTATTGATGCATTAACCCGGGATTTTGGCAGGATTTCCCTGCTGGCAAAAGGTGTAAGAAAAGTAAAATCCAAGACAGCGGGGCTGTTACAGCCCTTTGTTCCCTTAGTCATTTCATATGTCGGCAAGGCAGAGTTAAAAACACTGACCGATGTAGAAATAATTCAGCCATTCAGTGAAATAAAAGGACTCGCACTTTATTGCGGCTTTTATATTAATGAATTGGTCGGTTGTTTTTTGCATAAATACGATCCACATCCAGAAGTATTCGCGCATTATAGAGATTGTTTATCTGGTCTTGCAGGCAGCTCAAAAATGGAGGCTGCACTGCGGCTATTTGAGTTTGATCTAATGGATAGCGTTGGTTACGGATTGCAGCTGGAATATGATGGCAACGACAACCCCATCGATCCGCTAAAAAAATACGTATTCACTGTGGGACAGGGGCCGATTGAATCTGTGGATGGACAGTTTTCAGGCAAGACCTTGCAGGCTATAAGCTTGAGGGAGTTCACCGACCCTCAGGTTTTAAGCGAAGCAAAAATACTGATGCGAACAGTCATTGATGTTTATTTACAGGGCAAGCCGCTTAAAAGCAGAACAGTCATTAACAAAATTATCAAACACACTAAAAATGAATAAAACACACATTTTATTAGGCGTGAACATCGATCACGTTGCCACACTAAGACAGGCCAGGGGCACACTTTATCCTGAACCTGTTCAGGCAGCATTGATTGCAGAGCAGGCTGGCGCTGATGGCATTACTGCGCATTTGCGGGAAGATCGTCGGCATATACAGGACAGGGATATCTTTTTATTGAAAGACATGATTCATACCCGGCTGAATATGGAAATGGCGGTGACCGATGAAATGGTCGGCATAGCTGCGAAAGTAAAGCCTTATGCCTGCTGTCTGGTACCGGAAAAGCGGGAAGAGTTGACGACAGAGGGTGGGCTGGATGTGGCCGGTAACTTGCATCGCTTGCAGTGGGCCTGTGATAAATTGGCTGCGGCAGGCGCTGAAGTGTCGTTATTCATTGATCCTGATGAGGTGCAGATTGATGCAGCGGTAAAAGCCGGGGCGCCTGTTATAGAGCTGCATACGGGCTGTTATGCCGACGCTAAGGATTCAGTGCAGCTGGCTATAGAGCTGGAGCGCATCAGGCATGCGGCGCGTTATGCGCACAGCGCTGGGTTGCAGGTTAATGCAGGGCATGGCTTGAATTTTTATAATGTTGAAGCGATATGTGCAATACCTGAAATAGTCGAGCTTAATATCGGCCATTCAATCATTGCCCAGGCACTATTTTCCGGCCTGGCTCAGACAGTTAAGGATTTGAAGCAGATTATGAGGAATACCCGGTTGCAGCAGGGTATTTGGTCTTGATATATGAGCCTCTAAAGATTTATTTTTAGAGGCTCATTCGCTTTTACATGGCAAAGCCGTGTTTTTGCATGCGGTAAAGCAATGTATCCCTGGATATGCCCAGTAATTTTGCAGATTTGCTGCGATTACCCTGGGTACGACTCAGGGCTTGATTGATTAAATCAGCTTCTAAAGAATCCAGTCGTAAACCAATTTCAGGCAGGGTGAAATCCGTTGCTTCAGGTGAGCGGTTGCTTTTAGCGCTAAACTCAGGCGGAAGATTTTCCGGTTCAATGGTTCTGCCGGCTAACAAAATGCTGAGTCTTTCGCATAAATTACGCAATTCACGAATATTGCCCGGCCATTGGTAGGCTTTTAGCGTTTTTAAAGTCTGTTTGCTGAATTTGGGTGCGGCTATTGAATACGCATCTTCGAAAAAAGCCAAGAAGTGCTTAATGAGGTGTTCAATGTCTTCAGTGCGTTGCGCCAGCGGCGGCAATTCCAAAGGCACGACATTTAGCCTGAAATACAAGTCCTGTCTAAATTCACCCGCAGTAATTTGCTGGCTAAGGTCTGAGTTGGTTGCAGAAATAATGCGGACATTGACGTTATAAGGCTTGATATCGCCGACTGCAAGACATTCTCCAGATTCAAGAAAGCGTAATAACTTTGCCTGAATTGATAAGGGCAAGGAATTGATTTCATCGAGAAATAATGTGCCACCATCAGCTGCCTGGAAAAGGCCTTGCTTGTCGGTTGTCGCCCCTGTAAAGGACCCTTTTTTATGACCAAACAACTCAGATTCGATCAGGCTCTCAGGTAACGCTGCACAGTTCAGGGTTATAAATGCCTTGTTAGCGCGGGTGCTGGCTTTTTGAATAGCGGTTGCGAGTACTTCTTTGCCAGTACCCGTTTCACCTTTGATCAGCACAGTCACGTCAGTAGCAGCAACGATTTTGGCGCTACGAATTAAGGAATCCAGTGCAGGGGATTGACCAATAATCGAGTTAAAATGATCCATAGAAGCCTCTTTTAATGCATTACTGTGTGTGTTGTGATTGCCAAGGGATTAAGCCACGGCAAAGCGGCTAACAGGGCGAGTGCAATCATAAATAGGCCGATAGCCTGTTTAAAACGCTGCATTCTGGATAACCTTGTTAAAGCTCCGGTCATTATACCGACTCCCATGACTGCAGGTAAAGTTCCTAATCCAAAAGATAGCATGGTCAATGCGCTTTTACTGACATCACCTGCTGTTGCGGCGAGCGCTAAAGCCGCATATACCAACCCGCACGGCAGCCATCCCCAAACCATGCCAAAAAGATAAGCCTGAGTGCGGGTTTTTACCGGGATGAGTTTTCGACCAAAAGGCTCTATTTTTTTCCAGAAACGCAGGCCTATTTTTTCAATATAGGCGAAACGTGGAAACCATCCGGCTATATAGAGTCCAGCGCCTCCCATGACTGCAGCAGACAGTAATTGCAGCAGTCTGTGTCCAATAGTTTCACTAATGGGCATAGTGATTAATGCCCCAATAATGCCTGCTAATGCCCCTGCTATCGTGTAACTGGTGATGCGTCCGATGTTGTAATTAAATACAAATGGAAGGAGTAGCGTTTTTTTGCTGCGTATTTCCGGACTCAGGCTTAAGGTTAAAGTCCCGATAATTGAGCCGCACATGCCTATACAGTGCATACTGCTGAACAGGCCCATGGTAAAAGCGACTAAATATGAGGAGGTAAAAGCAATATCAAATTCCATAATCGCAGGACATTCTTAAAAAATAAAGTGTAGAGACAACCGGTCGGTCGCCTTTTTTGGGTCTATTGGAACTGCGAAAGAATTTGTCCTTGAATCTTCTCTGCCATTGCTTTGCGATTTTCAGCATCGCGTATAGGTCTGCCGACGACAATATAATCAGCGCCATTCTGGAAAGCCATTTCTACGCTAACCACACGTTTCTGATCATCATCTTCACGGTTATCAACAGGTCTGATGCCCGGTGTGATCACCAGTAGGCGATGATCCAGCTCTTCTCTTAGCATGGGCGCTTCAAGTCCTGATGAAACAATGCCATCGCAACCGATTTGCAATGCCCGTTTGGCGCGGGACAAAACTAAATCCCTTACATCGCATTTAAAGCCTAAATCATCAAGGTCGCCGCGATCCAGGCTGGTTAAAGCAGTTACCGCCAAAACTTTTAGATTACCTTTTTCTTTGGCTGCAGCTTCCATAATGGCATCGTTGCCATGGATGGTGGCAAGATCAACGCCTTTGCTGCTCAGGGCTTTGATGGCTCGACCCACGGTAGCCGGAACATCAAAAAACTTCAGATCAACGAACACTTTTTTATTGCGCTGTTTTAACCACTCAATAAAACCAAAATAATCACCCGACATAAACAGTTCCATGCCGACTTTGTAAAAGATCACCGAATCACCTAGTTCTTCCACTAAAGCCTGTGCTTCGGGAATACTGGGGACGTCCAGCGCCATAATTAATCGTTCACGGACTGGGATGGGTTTGGTTGAGATAAATGATTGAGGCATATTTAAGGCACAAAAAAGGTTAAAAATAGGTCGCCGCTTAAGGCGAGAATTTGCGACGCTAAAGGTTACTCTGTAGCCAATCCTTCTTTGTCCCAGGCCTGTATTCCGCCATCCATATTATAAACTTTGGAAAATCCTGCTGACATTAATGCTGTTTGAGCTTGCGCGGAACGCATGCCACCTTTGCATTGGGTGATGACTGGACTGTCTTTGTATTGCTTGAGTTCTGACAGTCGATCATTTAATTGAGACAGCGGAATATGAACGGCGCCCGGAATGTGGTGTTCATTCCATTCTTTATCTTCACGAACATCGACAATGACCGCCTTTTGCTCCGTGTGCATTACAACGGCTTGCTTAGGCGAAACAGATTCGGTTTTGATCGTATCCGTCTCAGCAAAAGAATATCCCGATAATAAAAAGATACCGATGGTAAAACCGATTTGGCCATATTTTGAAAATAGCTGCACTTAAACGCTCCTGAATAATAATTAGACATATATTACCGGAACTTGTTTTAAGCGTGAATGATAAAATCAGCAAACTTACAATACATTCGGATTATGAACTCAACACTTATTCAAATGACCTTGCTAATGGCGTGCGGCGCCGTTTGGCGAATGTTAAAGCCTGGGGGGCTGTCAGCAGAGCAAACGCGGCTGGCGCTGACCACGGTAGTCTACTATTTACTGCTCCCGGCGATGGTTCTGGAGGTCTTATGGTCTGCTGATATTGGCGTGCATTCATTTCAGTACACCTTGCTGGGCGTTGGCTGCATTATGTTCGCCATGCTCTGCATCTGGATGGTTGGAGCTCTTTTCAGGTTTGAACACAGGCGCTTGGGCGCGATGGTGCTGGCGGCGGCATTCCCAAATGTAACTTATCTTGGTTTGCCGGTTTTAGAGCAGACCTTTGGTGGCTGGGCCAGGTCGGTGGCTATCCAGATAGACCTATTTGCAACAGCGCCTTTGTTGTTTACCGTCGGCATCATGATAGTGCGGCATTACGGTGAAGACAGTGAAGAAAATTCAAAGTCGGTTTTGTCATTTCTTAATGCGCCGCCATTTTGGGCGGCGGCTATTGCGGTCACCTTGAATCTTAACGGCATGGTTGCGCCAGAGTGGTTTGCAGGCGTGCTGCAAAAATTATCCGCGGCGGTCGTGCCGTTGATGCTGTTTTCCTTGGGGCTGGCATTAAGCTGGAAAGCGGTAACCGTGCGCAATCTTCCTTATGTTATCCCGGTTATCGTTATAAAAATGGCGCTGATGCCGCTGTTTGCAATTGCTCTGCTGAATTATTTGCAACTGGATGGTGAATACAGGGCGGCAGCAGTGCTGGATCTGGCCATGCCGAGCATGGTGTTGGGTATTGTGTTTTGTGACCGTTACCGGCTGGACAGCTCGCTTTATGCGATGGCGGTAACGGTAACGACAGCAATAAGCCTGGTTACACTGCCGTTTTGGCATGGCGTACTGATGAAAATGAGTTTGTAACGATGAATCCAAAACTGGAAATCTTCTCGCAAGGCGAAGAAGTCATAACCGGACAAACGGTTGATACCAATGCTCCGTGGCTGTCTCAACAGGTTGTGCAAATGGGTTTTACCGTAACCCGGCATACCTCCGTGGGCGATAAACTGGACGATTTGATAGCGCTGCTGCGGGAGATTTCAACACGCGCCGACTGTTGCCTGTGTACTGGCGGTCTGGGGCCTACCAGTGACGACCTGACCGCCGAAGCCGTGGCCAAAGCTTTTGATCTGCCGCTGGAATTTGACGGCATTGCCTTTGAACAGATCAAGTGTTTTTTTGAGCACAGAAACAGGCTTATGCCCGAAGCCAACCGCAAGCAGGCGATGCTTCCAAAAGGCGCTGAGCGTATCGATAATGAATGGGGCACTGCGCCGGGATTTTCTCTGCAAGCTGGGCGCTGCTGGTTTGCCTTTGTGCCCGGCGTGCCTTTGGAAATGCAGCATTTATTTCTGGAGACCATCCAGCCGAAACTCGCCAGTCGGTTTTCATTGCAGCCCGGCAAGTTAATCACCATCAAAACGGTAGGCATAGGCGAATCGGATATTCAGCAGCGGATAAATTCGATTGAAATTCCGTCTCAGGTTCAGCTGGGGTTTCGAGCTGGTCCGGACGAGGTCCAAACCAAATTGTTGTTTCCGCATGACTATCCCGAAACGGCAATGGCGGGATTAGTGTCTGAGCTTGCCGGGCAGATAGGCGATACTGTTTTCGCTATTGACGGGCTAGCGGAGGCAGCAGGTGATCTGGTGTTTGTGATCGATCAGTTGATGAATGCCGGAAAGCATACGCTGGCCGTTGCAGAAACGGCCAGTCAGGGCCTGCTGGCGGCCAAGTGCATTGGTTCACAATGGCTGTTGGAAACGCGCTATGAGCAGTCTTTGCAAAGGCTGGGGCAAAAACTGGCGGTCACCGTCAAGGCTGATGATCTGATAACAACTGCACAGGCAATGGCTGTCGAAATGCAAAAGACCAGCGGAGCCGATTTTGCCCTTGTTCAGCTCTATGCCGGAGACAATAAAATATTTCACGATAAAGATAAGTCCATTGTTCTATATAATATGCTGCTGACTGGAGATGGATTTCATCAAACAACTCATTCAGTGGCAGGTCCCATCAAACGCAAGCAAAATCAGGCCGCGTTACTGGCGCTGGATTTATTACGACGTTATTTACAACACAAAGAATTTTAAAATGCCCTTATTACGCTTAACCAATGTTTCCATCGCTTATGGAACTCACGCTTTATTGAAGAATGCCGACTTTCAGCTGGATGCTGGAGAAAGAGTGGGTTTGTTAGGACGGAATGGCGAAGGCAAGTCCACATTGATGAAGATCATTGCCGGCAATATTCTGCCCGATCATGGCGATATCTGGCGGGAACCTGAACTGAAACTGGCATGGCTGGAGCAATCCCCTGAATTGCCGACTGATGCGACTATTTATGATGCAGTTGCCGGCGGCCTGGGCGAGCTGGGCGAATGGATTACCCGCTATCATGCGCTGTCTTTAACCATGTCCTATGATGACGACAAGGCCCTGCAGGAACTTGGCGATCTGCAGCATAAACTCGAATCTCATAACGGCTGGCATTTTCAGCAACGGGTTGAAACCACCTTAAGCAAGCTGGACTTGCCCGGCGAATTGAAAATCAGCGGCTTATCCGGCGGCTGGAAGCGGCGCGTAGCCCTAGCCAGAGCATTGGTTATAGAGCCGGAAGTGTTATTGCTTGATGAGCCTACCAACCACCTGGATTTTGAAAGTATTACCTGGCTGGAAGAGCAAATCCTGAATTTTCAGGGTGCCGTGTTATTTGTGACCCATGACCGGTCGTTTTTGCAAAAACTGGCGACCCGAATTATTGACCTGGATCGCGGCAATCTGGTGTCCTGGCAGGGCAATTATGACGATTATTTGACACGCAAAGCTGCAGCATTAGAGGACGAAGCCAACCAAAACGCCGAGTTTGACAAGAAACTGGCTGATGAAGAAGTCTGGATCAGGCAGGGCGTAAAAGCCAGACGCACACGCAATGAAGGTCGGGTCAGAGCGTTGGAGAGCTTGCGTAATGAGCGTGCGCAGCGTCGCAACGTTCAGGGAACCAGCAAGTTGTCGCTGGAAAGAGGCGATGCATCCGGCAAAAAAGTTATCGAAGTCAACGATATTTGCTTTAGCTACGAGAACAGGCAAATCGTTAACCATTTTTCCACGCTGATTCAGCGCGGCGACAAAATAGGCCTGATAGGCCCTAACGGCGCAGGCAAATCTACCTTATTGAAGTTACTACTTAAACAACTGGAGCCGGATAGCGGCACTGTAGAACAAGGCACAAGGCTGGAAATCGCCTACTTTGACCAGTTGCGCGACCAACTCGATCCGGAAATGACCGTTGCCGATACCGTCGCCGATGGCAATGATTTTGTCGAAATTGCCGGTAACAAAAGACACGTCATGTCTTATCTGGGTGATTTTCTGTTCGCCCCGGCCAGAGCGCGTTCGCCGGTAAAAAGCTTATCGGGCGGCGAGAAAAACCGCTTGTTGCTGGCGCGGTTATTTACCAAACCCTCAAACCTGATCGTCATGGACGAACCCACCAATGACCTGGATCTGGAAACCTTGGAATTGCTGGAAGAAAAACTGGTTGCCTTTGATGGCACCTTGTTGCTGGTGAGTCATGACCGGGCTTTCCTGGATAACGTCGTGACCAGTGTCTTTGTTCTGGACGGCTCAGGCGAGGTCGATGAGTTTGTCGGCGGTTATACCGACTGGATGAATCATGTTAAACAGGCGAAAAAGGTTGAAGCGCAAAAAAAAACGCCGGAAGTGAAAAAAGAAGAAAAACCGGCGGCGGTAGCAGCCAAAAAGAAAAAACTCAGCTTCAAGGAGCAGCAGGAGCTGGATAAACTGCCGGAACTGATTGATGAACTGGAAACCAAGCAAGCCGATTTAAACCAGCAAATCAGCTCGCCTGAGTTCTACAAAAAAGACCAGGCTGTCGTTGCCAAGACGCTGGATGAACTGAAACAAGTCGATGCAAAGCTTGAGCAAGTTTATAAAAGATGGGATGAACTGGAAGCGCTGACTGATGAGGGCGCCGGATAATCGGCATTGCGCCAAAACGCAATATCGATTATTCTACGCGGCTTCCCATCGTCTTGGGGAGCCAATAATAGGAGAGATGGCCGAGTGGTCGAAGGCGCACGCCTGGAAAGTGTGTATACGGCAACGTATCGAGGGTTCGAACCCCTCTCTCTCCGCCACATAACTAATTGATTTTATTAGAAAAATCAATATCGCAAATAAAAAATGGCGATGATTGGCGGTTGATAGCCGTCATTAACCACCATGTCAGTTCAATTATTGCCAATTCCCTTTTAAGTTTTTACTGGCTTGACCAGTAGCAATTACGCCGCCTCAGCCGTATTCGTCATTTCAAAAGTTATTACAGTGCAAAATTTTTACGCAAAAACACCGTGGGAGTGGGGAGGAGAGTCCATGTCATCAGGCTCGGTCATTAGCAGACGATCAAAATTTCCAAGTGAATGGCTGATCAATTTCACTAAGTGGTCATTCATAACGATAGAGGTCCGCGGGGGCTTGATGTTAATTTTCACTGGGCGGAAAACCAGAAAGAATCGAACTCCAAATTTTATGAGCATTTTATGCAGTTTTGGACATAGTAACTTTGAGTTTTCCTTGATTGAATGTCTGTTAGCTTTATAAATTTTAATTAATGAAACGAATAGTAGCCATGATATACGGAAGAAGGGATTTGAATCTCAACTAAACTACTATTACAACAACAACGATTGCACCAATACACAATGATCGATTTCAAAGAAAAAAATCCTGCTGTGCATTACCGTTCCAGTATACATGCCCTCAACAAGTATATAAGTATAGGTTATTGAAGGTTTAGTAATCACCAAATTAAAAATATAGAATGGAATCGTGTATGCTGCGCCTTAGCCAAATCAATGACCTTCATTGTCAGGGAATAGCTTTTGAAGTTACAGACATTGATGCGCTAGCAAAAGCAATCGCTTTCATCTTGGTTCAAGAGTACGACCTAGCTCGCAGATTGGTGACCGGAGACGATCTTCCAACAGACATAATCTCGCTTGAAAACGATGATATCGAAGATATCATCCAGCGCCGCCTTCACCCGACAGTCGTTTACCACCGTGATGGATTCCTGTTTCAACTTATGATGTGGCTTGCAGCGCATCTCGACTTACAGGATGGAGATATTGTAGCGCTCCCACACTCGCAAGGTTCTGCAAAAGGTCAGGACAGTATTGTTGTCCATCGTTCAGATGATGCAGTGATCGCTCTAACTATTTGTGAGGATAAAGCAACTGAGAATCCTCGCGATACTGTAAGAGATGATGTTTGGCCGGAAATCAAAGTTTATGAGAACGGAGGACGACGAGACGAACTCCGTTCTAACATTATCGCAACACTTGGCACTGGGGGTATTTCAAGTGTCGAAGCTCAAAAGCTGATCCGTGGTATCTCTTGGACTGGTAAACGCTGTTATCGTGTACGTGTTACGGTTGAACCCAACCAGCGCACACCTGCATTATTCAAAGGCTTTGACGACATCGTCGATGGTGACGACAAGATGCGCCGAGGCGAAACGACAACATTGCCGTCAATGCGAAGCTGGATGACAACGCTTGCCGAAAAAGTAGAGCGCGAGCTTCGCAGTTTCGCCCCTGGAGCTTAATCATGTTTGATGCTGAAACTACCAGTTTTATCCAATCGGCCGTTCCTCTTGAAGGATTGGATTTACAAAAACTCCCTCAAGACCTTACCGAAGCCTATGCACTTGTGGTGTCAGCCCGTCTTGGCGCGGTGAATTTGAGTGCCGAAGAAACTCATACCAATTGGCAGAGTACGATTTTAGAGCTTCGGCGGATAGCTGAGACCTATGAAGGTCTTACGATATTCCTTCCCCATGACGATAATCACCGACCGTCCTGCGCTTTCGTATCGGGTTCGGCTCATTTCACCCTGAACCAGGCTGAGCGTATACAGGCTAAGATTTCCGGATACGAGTTCTTGTTACCTTCGCTGTCTCCATATGCAGTAGCGCCCGAAGTCGCTGCGACTTTACTCTTCCTTATCGGAGGACATCAAGCCGACGCTGCCGAAACCGCCAAGGCATTCATTAAGGAAGGCACCAGTTCAGTAACTGGACAGTTGCTTGATTTCATCGCAGCGCTTGCATCTGGAAATGGACATAGTCTTCGCCAAATCGTCGATAAAACGCTCGTTCAAGTGCAGAGAAACGATCGAGATTATCTGGATGTGGCTGCAGACATGATGTGGCAAGAGCTTGCCCGCGCAATCCAAATGATTGCGTGCACAGTCCTAGGTTCTGTTGACGTTTCACCAATCAGGTAGAATTTACCGTTTTGGATGGCATGAACAGAATAGAGTTAAGCGATGAAGAGTGGGTAAGGCTATTACCATATTTAAAGAAGCTAGCGGGGATT
>JBAZTN010000086.1:0-12083 GCA_041661895.1 Methylobacter sp.
GGGCGATTGCCTTCAGTATCGGCACCGCTGCGGGAGTCATCATGGCCAAAATCATGAACAAGTTCAGCAGCACCCCGATCAATCCCCTGATCGGCGCAGCCGGCGTATCTGCCGTGCCGATGGCAGCACGGGTGGCCAACAAAATCGGACTGGAAAGCAATCCGCATAACTTCCTGCTGATGCATGCCATGGGACCTAATGTCGCCGGCGTGATTGGCTCTGCCGTGGCGGCGGGGGTGTTGCTGAGTTTGGTTAAGTAAAACCGGCAATCTTACACAGGCCTTTTTTGATATTTAGACTTGTTAGAATTGCGCTTGTAATAAGGCGCATTGAACCAGCTGAGTGTTGAAGCGATCACTAATATCGTCGGTCGATTTGCTGATGCCATGACTAAAATGGGTGCAGACATTAATAAAGTGAAAATTATTACAATGGGTAATGCCAAGGAAAGGACTTTAGAGCTGCTTATTCCTGAATTAAAAAAGCCCCGGCGAGGATTGCTCTCACCGGGGCTTTTTTGTTTTATAGAGATTAAAAGCGACTAGAACAAGCCTGTTATCCTGCCATTGTCATCAATATCAATCCGCTCCGCCGCGGGTACTTTGGGTAGGCCCGGCATGGTCATCATGTCGCCTGCAATGGCGACGATGAAGCCTGCGCCGTTTGCCAGTCTGACGTCGCTGATTTCAACAATGTGATTGGATGGCGCGCCTTTGGCGTTGGGGTTGGTTGAGAATGACATCTGGGTTTTTGCCATGCAGATTGGGAATTTTCCGTAATCTGCATCCCATGCCGCCAACTGCGCTTTGACTTTGGCATTTGCAGAGATACCACTCGCACCGTAGAGCTTGGTGGCGATGGCTTCGATTTTTCCCCAGAGGCTCAGGTTTTCATCGTAGACATAGTTGAATTGGGGTTCGCGGTTGTCAACGATATTGATGACTTCTTTAGCCAGTTCTTCTGCTCCGGCGCCGCCATTTGCCCAATGCGTTGAAACTACGCATTTTGCGCCGAGGACTTCGCATTTTTTCTTCAGCAAAGCAATTTCTGCATCGGTATCAAAGGTGAAGTGATTGACACAGACCACGCAGGGCAAGCCGTAATGATGGGTGATGTTCCGATAGTGGCGCTCAAGGTTTTCAAAGCCTTTTTCCAGCGCGGCCAGATTCTCCTGATTCAATTCTTCTTTGATCACGCCGCCGTGGAATTTAAGCGCCCTTACTGTAGCAACCAGTACCACGGCAGAGGGTTTCAGTCCTGACATGCGGCATTTGATGTCGAGGAATTTTTCAGCACCCAGATCAGCGCCGAAACCGGCTTCGGTCACAGCATAATCAGCCAGTTTTAACGCTGTCTTGGTGGCTGTTACCGTGTTGCAGCCGTGGGCTATATTGGCAAACGGGCCGCCATGAATGATGGCAATGTTGTTTTCCAGTGTTTGCACCAGATTGGGCTTGATCGCATCTTTTAACAAAGCCGCCATTGAGCCTTGCGCATTCAGGTCGCGGGCGTAAACCGGCGTTACCTTGTCGGATTTATAGCCGATGACGATGCGTCCCAAGCGTTCTTTGAGGTCGGCGCGACTGGTGGCCAGACATAAAATCGCCATGACTTCGGAAGCGACCACGATGTCATAACCGTCTTCACGCAGATAACCGTTGGCAGGGCCGCCCATGCCGACTACGATGTTGCGCAGGGCGCGGTCATTCATATCGACAACGCGTTTCCACTGGATGCGTCTTGGATCTATGTCCAGATCATTACCGTGATTGATGTGGTTGTCGATCAAGGCGGATAACAGGTTGTGTGCCACGCCGATTGCATGGAAGTCGCCGGTAAAATGCAGGTTGATGTCTTCCATTGGGACGACTTGCGAATAACCGCCGCCAGCAGCTCCACCTTTTACGCCAAAGCAGGGGCCTAATGAAGGTTCGCGCAGGCACATCATGGTTTTTTTGCCCAAGCGGTTCATGGCATCGCCCAGACCCACCGTGGTTGTGGTCTTGCCTTCGCCAGCCGGGGTAGGGCTGATTGCGGTAACAAGTATCAGTCTGCCGTCTTCTTGATCGGTCAGGCTGTTAACGTATTCCAGTGACATCTTGGCTTTGTAGTGGCCGATGGGATCCAGATGTTCTGCATCAATGCCGTATTGTTCTTTAACCAAGCCGATAATCGGTTTCATGTTTGCTTTTTGGGCAATTTCTATATCAGACATTGTGCCTCCTGATCTGGTGGGTAATTTAAGTTATTTAATAAATGCAAAAAGCCTGCATCATTACAATAATGATGCAGGCTGTATGGGCGAAAGCTTTTGCTACATTAACTGTAAACAGGGAAACGGGCGCAAAGATTACTGACCTTTTCGCGTACCGCTGCAATTACATTTTCGTCTTCCATGTTTTCCATGACATCACACATCATGTGTGCGATTTCAATCATTTCCGCTTCCTTGAAGCCACGTGTGGTCGGCGCTGGCGTACCAACACGAATGCCGCTGGTTACAAAAGGTGATTGTGGATCGTTAGGCACGGCGTTTTTGTTAACGGTGATATGCGCTCTGCCCAAGGCCGCGTCAGCCGCTTTGCCGGTAATTCCTTTGGCAATCAAGGAAACCAGCATCAGGTGATCGTCTGTGCCGCCGGAAACCACATCAAAGCCGCGTTTCATAAATACGGCCGCCATGGCCTGGGCGTTTTTAATGACTTGCTGCTGATAAGTACGGAACTCAGGCTGCATGGCTTCTTTGAATGCTACAGCTTTTGCAGCAATAACGTGCATGGAAGGGCCACCTTGAATACCTGGGAAGATAGTAGAGTCAATTTTTTTTTCTATCTCAGGATTGCTTTTGGCGACTATGAGTCCGCCACGCGGGCCGCGTAGAGATTTGTGCGTAGTACTGGTGACCACATCAGCAAAGGGTATCGGATTTGGGTATAAACCGGCAGCGATTAAACCGGCAACATGCGCCATGTCGACAACGAAATAAGCACCGACTTTATCGGCGATTTCTCTAAAACGTTGCCAATCCCACACTCGCGAGTATGCTGAAAAACCGGCAATGATCAATTTGGGTTTATGTTCCAAAGCCAGGGCTTCAACTTGGGCGTAATCGATTTCGCCAGTTTCTGGTTGTAAGCCGTATTGAATCGCGTTGTAAAGTTTGCCGGAAAAATTAGGTTTAGCGCCGTGCGTTAAATGGCCGCCGTCCGCGAGACTTAAGCCCAAAATGGTATCGCCAGGTTGGATCAGGGCCATGAATACTGCCATGTTGGCTTGTGAACCGGAGTGTGCTTGTACGTTGGCATAGTCTGCATCAAACAAAGCCTTAGCGCGATCAATGGCAAGTTGTTCGACTTTGTCTACAAATTCACAGCCGCCGTAGTAACGTTTGCCAGGGTAGCCTTCAGCATATTTATTGGTCAATTGAGAGCCTAGTGCTTCCATAACACGAGGGCTGGCATAGTTTTCAGAGGCGATCAGTTCGATGTGATCTTCCTGGCGTTGACGTTCTTCTTCGATGGCCTGGAACAATTCATCATCGAAGCCTTTGATAGTCATTGATTTTTTAAACATTTATTTCTCCTGATGTAATATTTTTTATTTTAAGATAAAGGATGGATAAGCAATATTTGCAGATCGGCGACATTGGTGCCTGTCGCACCTGTATCTAGTAAATCGTTGGAACTTTTTAAGGCGGTGTAAGCATCGTTATTTTCGAGTAATTCGATAGGGTCAATGCCTGCTTGAGTCATGCGTTTTATTGTATTTTGATCAACGATGCCGCCGGCCGCATCTGTGGGGCCGTCACGACCGTCGGTGCCACCGCTAAGAAACGTCCAGTTGCCTGTCAAACCATGTTTTTCAGCGGCAATGGCAAAAGCCAGCGCCATTTCCTGATTGCGGCCACCGCGGCCATTGCCTTTTAGTGTGACGGTGGTTTCGCCGCCTGCCAACAGTGCTATGGGTTTGTTTACGGTAAGCATTTTGGCGTGGATAACCAGTTTTTCAGCCTCCTCTCTGGCCTCGCCGCACAGATTATCGCTGTACAGTTTTGTTTCATAGCCAATATCCTGAGCGGCTTGCAGTGTAGCATTAACGCTAATTGAATTGCTGCCAATCAGGGTGTGGCCGGTGTTATTGAAAGCGTTGTCGCCCGGCTTTGGTGTTTCTGCAACGTTACCCAGTCTGCCTTGCTCCAGATAATGCTGCACATTGGCAGGCACCTGATCCCAAACGCCTTTGGCTTTAAACACCTCGATGGCATCGCTAAAGGTGGTGCTGTCAGGTACGGTTGGGCCGCTGGCAATGGAGCTTAAATCGTCGCCCAAGACATCAGATAAAATAAGTGCGTGTAAATCGGCAGGCTTAGCCATTCTGGCCAAGCCGCCGCCTTTTATTTGCGACAAATGTTTGCGTACGCAGTTGATCTGGTTGATGGTTGCGCCGCAGGCCAATAGCAGGTTTGTAGTGGCGATTTTTTCCTGTAGCGTAATTTGCTCTACAGGGTAGGGGATCAGGGCTGAGCCACCGCCGCTAATCAGTGCCAGCACCAGTTCATCTTTTTGCGCGCTGCGGACATGATCTGCGATGAGTTGCGCGCCTTTGAGGCCGGCTGCATCGGGCAGCGGGTGAGAGGCGCCAATGACATCTACGTTGTTGATGGGGGTTTCATTTTCATAGTTGGTGACAGCAATGCCCCTGCCAGCCAGCATGTGAGCCGGAATGATCTCCTGAGCCGCTTGCGCCATCGCGCAGGCGGCTTTGCCAAAAGCGATAAGGTGGACTTTAGACCATCGACCCACTCGCTTCTGTTTGTTGTCATCTAGATTTAACAGTATTTCGATATGATGGTCGCTGGCAGACAAGCATTTTTTAACGGCTATGTAAGGATCAGCGGCAGCTACGCCAGCCTGAAAAATACTGACAGCATTTTCCCTTATAGCACTGAGCGATGTCGGGCTTGTTTGGATTGCGGAATTCATTTCAGGTTCTGTTGCAGCAGAGTGGAAAGTGATTATGCCATTTCTTTAGCTAAGGCAAAGATCTTTTCGGCATCGAAAACCTGTTTGTTGTCTTCAAATAATTTTGCAATACAGGCGCGGTGTAGGGCGAGTTTTAATGTGCCAAAACCAATTGCGCCCCAGATGATTTTGCCGTTGCGCTCATTACCTTTGTCCATCATATCTATGCCGCCGATGCCGAGGGGAGGGGTTGCGTTGGCGTCGGCCATCATTTCGATATGATTGTTATTTTGCCATTGGTCTGCTGTGATCAACTCAATGCCTGCTGCACCGGTTGCAAAAACAATATTTGCATGTTCGATAGCCTTGGCTCTGGCATTATTATCAGCAGCTTCAATGGGTGTCAGGTTGACGTTAAAGCGCGCGTTCATGTCGTTACAGGCTTGTACTGCACGTTCCATGGTGCGTGAGGTTAGCGATACGTCCGCGCCTTCCTGAGCAAGCATAACGGCTGCACGCTGACCTACCGGGCCAGTGCCTGCCAACACAACGGCTTTTTTACCGGCCAGTGTGCCGCTAGCCGCAAGTTTTGCAACGCCGGCAGCAGCCGTGGTGTTGCTGCCGTTGCTGTCGAGCATGACCGATACTTGAAAGCCTGGGAAAAAGTGTTTTTGAACGGCGGTAAATAACTTTTGACCGGCAACCATGTCACTACCACCAACAAAGATTGCGGTATTTTTTTTGTCTTTAGGGGCGCGTGTGAAAATAGTGCCTTCCACTAAAGGAGTAACATTCTCAGGAGTCAAGCCCCCGTGTCCAATAACATGATCGGCACCGCCATCATAGGCCACCACAGTATCGAAAACTGATGGGTAAGTGTCGGTATCAAATTGGAATAGCAGTTTTTTCATTAACTTACCTGTGTTGGATTAGTTCGTATACGTTAAAGCTACCGCGCTTTGCCTACATAATCCACAGGGATGTGGTGAATGCAGATATTGCATAACGCCATGGATGGCGTGTAGTAGGGTAATGCAGAAGCCATTACCGAGGAGCAAATATCTGTCCCTATAGGAAAAGCAATTATAAAACTGGCATATTATACTCGATAAACAAAAGAGTGCCTTATTTAGCGGGTTTATGGGTTGTCGTCGCAATATTATGATGTTGTTAGTGCAGAAGGCTTGATATGCTTGCGTGTAGATGCTGATTTTCGTTATTATCTTAAGAAATGGATTATGCTGCGGTCATTAGTATGTTATCGGGAATTTTAAAATGTGGGCTGGATGCAATATTTTCCGATGATCTTAAAAGCTTTACCAAATAAGCTCAGGAAAAATTATAAAAGTGAAGGAAAATAGATGAAAACACCTGTTCACATTGCGGTTTCAGGAGCGGCAGGGCAAATTAGTTATTCTTTGCTTTTTCGCTTAGCGGCTGGTGAATTATTGGGTCCTGATCAGCCAATCATATTGCATTTACTGGAAATTAAGCCTGCAATGGATGCTTTGCAGGGTGTTGTAATGGAGTTAAATGATTGCGCTTATCCATTGTTATATCGTATTGAAATAACAGACGATCCTAAAATTGCGTTCAAGAATGTTGATTATGTGTTTCTGGTCGGGGCGCGTCCAAGAGGGCCTGGCATGGAGCGCAAAGATTTGTTATTGGTGAATGCAGAGATTTTTGCTGTTCAAGGTAAAGCCTTAAATGAGGTAGCCAATAAAGATGTAAAGGTTTTGGTGACCGGTAATCCGGCAAATACCAATGCTTTGATCACTTTGAAAAACGCACCTGATTTAAAGCCGGAAAATTTTACTGCGATGACTCGATTGGATCATAATCGGGCACTGAGTCAGTTGGCCGAAAAATGCGGTGTTTTGTCGAGAGATGTAAAAAACATGATCGTCTGGGGCAACCATTCGCTTACTCAGTATCCCGACATACACCATGCCAAGGTAAAGGGGCAGGATGCCTTGTCATTGGTTGATGATGACTGGTTTGTAAATAAATTTATTCCTACCGTTCAGCAGCGTGGGGCGGCAATTATTGAAGCCAGAGGAAAATCCAGTGCTGCATCAGCGGCCAATGCGGCAATTGGTCATATGAAAGCCTGGGCGCTTGGCACCGAACATGGTGACTGGGTGAGCATGGCAGTGTATTCGGATGGTAGTTATGGCATTGAGCCGGGGCTGGTTTATTCTTTTCCAGTAACGGTGGTTGATGGCGAGATTAGCATTGTAAGGGGCTTGGATATTAATGAGTTTAGCGCTCAAAGAATGCGGATTACAGAGGCCGAGTTAAAAGAAGAAAGAGATGCTGTCAGGCATTTATTCTGAGTAACGGACACAAAAAAAGGGCGGTTTAACCGCCCTTTTTTTGTGTCTTAAATTTGTTAAGCGACCCTGTCGCGCGGCTCAGTGCCTGCAAAGAATGCAGCGATATTTTCAAGAACGCGATTACCCATACCGATACGGGTTTCTTCTGTTGCGCTACCCAAGTGAGGCAGCAGTGCAACGTTATCAAGATCCAGAAAGTCGGGGTCTATATTGGGTTCGCCTTCGAATACATCCAGTCCTGCGCCTGCAATCCAGCCTTCTTTCAATGCTTTGATTAAAGCCTTGCTGTCGACAACATCACCACGGGCAGTGTTGATTAAATGGGCCGATGGGCGCATTAATCTCAGGCGCTCTTCGTTGATCAAATGTCTGGTCGCTTCGCCACCGGGGCAATGCAGCGAGACGAAGTTGGCTTCTGTCAACAATTCCTCAACGGTTTCACAACGGACTGCTTGCAAGTCGTCAATGATGTTCTGTGCAGGCGGGTAAGGATCGCAAAAAAGAATTTTCATGCCAAAGCCGTGATGCGCTTTTTTGGCCATGGCTTGAGAAATGCGACCAAACCCAATCAGTCCCAAGGTTTTACCGGTTACTTTTTGTCCGAGCATATGGGTCGGGCACCAGCCTTTCCATTGCTGGTTGCGTACCAACCGGTCACCCTCAGAAGCGCGACGGGCAGACATTAACAGCAGCAACATGGCGATGTCGGCAGTACAGTCTGTTAATACTTCGGGGGTGTTGGTGACTATCAGGCCTTGTTCTTTTGCGGCGTTAATATCAATGTTATTGTAACCAACACCGAAATTGCCGATGATTTTAGCGCGCTTGCCTTCAATATTGAGTATATCCGCAGTGATGGGGTCGGTAACTGTAGGCAGTAATGCGTCAGCAGTTTGCAGAGCCACTTTGAGCTCGTCTGCCGTCATTGGGATGTCTTTTTCGTTCAGCTGTACATCGTAAAGTGCTTTTAATTTTGCTTCGACTTCAGCGGGCCATTTACGAGTCACAATGACTTTGGGTTTGCTCATTGAATATACTCCACTCGGTTGAAGGTAGAGACGTTGCAGTGCTACGTCTCTACTGCACTATTTATTATTATGCTGTTGCGCGATAGTATTCCATGGCTGCTGCAACGCCGCTGCCTGGTTTGATATCGATGCCGCTATCCAGCATCGCCATTTCAACACCTGCTATAGCGCCCAGCATGGAAACGTCATTCATGTCGCCTACGTGGCCGATACGGAATACCTTGCCGGCAACTTCTGATAAACCGGCACCCAAAGAGATGTCGTATTTGCTGAAGGCAATGCTGATAACGTCGCGGGCATCTTTGCCTTCAGGAACTACAATCGCAGAAACTGTGTCGGATTCGAAACCTGGTTGAGCGCATAATGTCATTCCCCAGGCAGCAACAGCTTTGCGAGTGCCTTCTGCCAAACGGTGATGACGTGCGAATACGTTTTCCAGGCCTTCTTCCAGCAACATGTCTATTGATTGGCGAAGACCGTATAAAATAGGCAGAGAAGGCGTGTAAGGCGTGTAGCCATCTTTATTGGAATTGATTTGATCCTTTAAATCGAAGAAGCAACGCGGATAAGTAGATGTATCAATCGCTTGCAAAGCTTTCTGGCTGAATGCCAGGAATGCGCCGCCAGCAGGCATCATGAAGCCTTTTTGTGAGCCACTGATTGCGCCATCAACACCCCATTCGTCCATGCGGAAATCGAGGCTGGCAATTGAGCTGACGCCGTCAACGAATAATAATGCCGGGTGGCTTGCGGTGTTCATTGCTTTGCGGACGCCAGCGATATCGCTGGTAACACCTGTGGCAGTTTCATTGTGTGTAGCTAAAACTGCTTTGATTTCGTGGTTAGTGTCTTCTTTTAAACGAGCTTCCAGTCTGTCTAAAGGAATACCCTTGCCCCACACTTCTTGATGAATTTCGACATCAAAACCCAAGCGTCTTGCCATTTCAGCCCATAAATGGCTGAATTGACCGAAACGATAGATTAAAACCTTGTCACCCGGATTTAAGGTGTTGGTCAGGGCAATTTCCCAGCCAGCGGTGCCAGTTGCCGGAAATACGAAAGCTTGTCCTGTTTCTGTTTTAAAGATTTTCTTCAGATCTTGTAAAAGAGGCTTTAGCAGGTTAGGAAACACAGGAGAGCGATGATCTTCCATGTTGATATGCATAGCATTCAGGATTTCACTTGGCACGTTTGTAGGGCCAGGAATATATAGGTGGTTACGACCAGCCATTGTATTGCCTCTTTTGTTAGGTGGTTTAATGATGGATTAAAACGGGTTGGGCATTGGAAACTCTAAAGCCCATAACCCAACAATAATGACATAGCTGCCTAAAATCGGCAAGATCAGATTGTTGCCTATGCCGAATATGCACGTTAAGAATTGACTTTGGTACCTCTGAAAGTAAAATGGTCGGTTGATTTTATGTCCGGCTCAAGTCGGAGATAACTGTTTAAGTGCTGAAAATCAGTGCCCTATATTAATAATTAAAGTAGGAAAGTAACCAATGAGCCACACCTTATATACAGCCTCAGTTCAACGAGTTCAACGCTGTGAATTAGCCGTTCCGGGCTCTAGCCCAGAAATGTTTGAAAAAGCGATGAAAAGTGGCGCGGATTTTATTTTTCTGGATCTTGAAGACGCTGTTGCGCCGGATGATAAATTACAAGCCAGAAAAAATATTATTGAAGCGATAAACGATCTGGACTGGAAAGGTCACGGCGTAACCATTTCTGTTCGTATCAACGGACTGGACACACAATACATGGTTCGTGATGTTGTTGATTTGGTCGAGCAGTGTGGTGAGAAGCTGGAAACTATTTTGATTCCAAAAGTGGGTGTTTATTCCGACGTATATATGGTTGAAGCGATGCTTAACCAGTTGGAAATGCAGCAGGGACTGAAAAATAAAATCGGCATTGAAGCTTTGATTGAAACTGCTTTGGGCATGGCTAATGTTGAAGACATTGCACGCAATGGCGCATCAGGCCGTCTTGAAGCGTTACATTTTGGTGTTGCAGATTACGCGGCAAGTAACCGCGCAAGAACAACAAATATCGGTGGTTTAAACCCTGATTATCCCGGCGATCAATGGCATTTTGCGATAAGCCGGATGACAGTTGCCTGTCGCGCATTCGGCTTACGTCCGATCGATGGCCCATTTGGTGATATTAAGGATCCTGAGGGTTACAAGCTGGCGGCAAGAAGAGCGGCGGCTTTAGGTTGTGAAGGTAAATGGGCGATACATCCGTCACAAGTTGAATTAGCCAACGAAATCTTTACCCCGCCTGCTGCTGAAGTTGACAAGGCAAAACGTATTCTTGTTGCGTTAAAAGAAGCGGCTGCGCAAGGTAAAGGTGCTGCAGCATTGGACGGTCGTTTAATCGATGCTGCTTCAGAAAAAATGGCGAATAACGTGGTTAGAGCTGCTGAAGCGATTGCTGCAAAAACTAAATAACAACGCAACACAAAAATAAGGAGATGCTGTGGATATTCATGAGTATCAAGCGAAAGAAATTTTAAGCGGTTATGGCGTTAAAATCGCTGAAGGTGGGATGGCTTACAGCCCCGAAGATGCAGTCCAACGCGCCAGAGAAATCGGCGGCAATGTTTGGGCGGTTAAAGCACAGATCCATTCAGGTGCTCGTGGCAAAGCAGGCGGCATTAAAATCTGTAAAACAGATGATGAAGTTGAAGCAGCTGCCGAAGCATTATTAGGGAAAACGCTGGTTACTCATCAAACCGGTCCGGCAGGCAAAGTTTGTTCAAGACTGTATATCGAGGCAGGCACCGATATCGTTAAAGAATTGTATTTCTGTTTTCTGGTTGACCGTAGCTCAGAACGTATCGTCATGGTGGGCTCCGCTCAAGGCGGCATGGAAATTGAGGAGCTGGCTGAAAACAATCCTGAAGCCATTACCAAAATTTACATAGAACCCGCTGTAGGCCTGCAAGACTATCAGGCGCGTGAAATGGCCTTTGCATTGGGCCTGGACCCTGCATTGCTGAGTCATGCAGTTAAAACAATCAGAGGCTGTTATCGCGCACTGCGTGACCTTGATGCCAACATGCTGGAAATCAATCCGCTAGTCATCACTGGTAGCGGTGAATTGGTCGCTCTGGATGCGAAAATGGGCTTTGATGACAATGCCTTGTTCCGTCAGCAGAAAATTTCTGAGTTGCGTGATAAAACGCAGGAAGATCCCCGCGAAATGGCAGCTGCTGATCGCGGTTTGAGTTATGTCGGCCTAGACGGAGACATTGGCTGCATGATTAACGGTGCCGGTTTGGCGATGGCTACCATGGACATGATTAAACTGGCGGGTGGCGAACCTGCTAATTTCCTGGACGTAGGCGGTGGCGCATCAGCTGAGCGTACAGAAAAAGCGTTCCGTTTGGTACTGGCTGACAAAGGCGTTAAAGCCATGCTGGTTAATATTTTTGCCGGTATCAACCGTTGTGACTGGATTGCCGAAGGTGTTGTCGAGGCGGTTAAGAAAATCGACATGAAAATACCTTTAATCGTCAGGTTATCAGGCACTAACGTTGACGAAGGTCGTAGAATTATCGCTGAAAGTGGATTGCCTATCATTACGGCAGAAACATTGGCCGAAGCGGCTGAAAAAGCGGTGCAAGCGCGTAATGAAGCCGTGGCAAAGGGGTTATAAATGGCTATTTTAATTAACGAAAATACTCGCATTATTGTTCAGGGATTTACCGGCAAAATCGGCAGTTTCCATGCTCAGGACATGATCAA
>JBAZTN010000087.1:0-960 GCA_041661895.1 Methylobacter sp.
CAACCATCAAGAGCATCCCTTTTTGTTTTTCATGGGCGCCTATCGGCACAACGAAGTCGACAGTAGTCATCCGCTCAGCAAGCTGATCCGCAAGATTCAGGAACACAACAGCCCGTTCGCGGAAATTCGAGTGGAGGCACTAACCGACGCTGACTGCCACGAGATGGTGGCCTACATCCTCAATTCCTCACTGGAAACCACGGCCAATCTGGCGGAATTTATCGCCCACCTCACCGAAGGCAATCCGCTGTTCGTCAGCGAAAGTTTGGCCTGGCTGTATAACGAGGATTTGCTGAATACCGACGCCGAACAACACTGGCACTGGGACATCAAGCGGATTCGCGACACGCAGATGCCGACCTCGGTGGTGGAATTGTTTAGCTCCAAAGTGGGCAAGTTGCCCTCCCCAACCCTGCATATCCTCGACCACTGCGCCTGCATGGGCAACCGTTTCAGCGCCGAAGATGTGGCGCTGGTGCTGGATATTCGCATCGAACAGCTGTTTGAAGATTTGAAGCCGGTTTTGAATCTGGGCATGCTGCTGGAAAACAAATCCGATCTGCAGTTTGTCCACGACCGGGTTCAGGAAGCGGTGCTGCGGCAGGTCGACCCCCAGGCCAAGCCCGCTATCCACTGGCGTATCGGCAACCGTCTGCTGCAGACGGTACCGGCAGGAACCAATCTTGAAACCATTGACAACTTGTTCACCATTGCCGCCCACCTCAATCTGGGCCGCCCGGCGGACATGAATCAGGAACTGGCGTATCAACTGGTCAATATCAACTTTCATGCCGGCAACAAGGCGCTGGATGCACTGGCTGGCGATGCCGCCAACGAATTTTTCCAGAAAGCCCATGACTATCTGCCGGACGATTGCTGGCAACAGGCTTACGATCTGACTTTTCGCATTTACCAGCGTCTGGCCAAGACTGAGCTGATGTGCGGCCGTTACGAAAGATC
>JBAZTN010000087.1:1000-11774 GCA_041661895.1 Methylobacter sp.
AAGTCAATTCCCGAACAACCCGGGATAGCCCAACAGCGGATGCTGGCCTTAATGGCGGAAATCGAACAACAAGGCGACGTCTGGACGACTATCCTGCACATGCCTTTTACCCAGGACCGCAAAAGTAAGATCGAGCTGGCGTTTTACAGCGAGCTGATCCCCGATCTCTATATGTCCGGCCTAGTGCCGCAGTTGTATCTGTCAGCAGCGCAATCGACCCTGCATTGTCTGCAGGGCGGCATGGATGAATCGGTGATTTATTCGTTTTCGATCATGGGTCTCAATCTCGGAGAACAGGGTAAGTTCGAACTGGCATTCCTTTACCAGGATCTGGCTCACGACCTGTGTGCAAAACACCCCAATACCTTTGGTGCCACCCGCGGCATGAACGGCATTGTCTGGTGCAACATGCATTCGCGCAGCCATCCGGCCGAGATCGTCGATTATTGCCACAAAGCCATACAGTGCGGTAAGAATTGCGGCGATTTGTATAACGCCGGCCTGTCCTATGGGCCATTGATGTGGAATTTGCTGGCGCAGGGCAAAAATCTGCGTTTGGTTGAAGAAGCCGCCGAGGAATGCCTGCATTTTTCCCGCAAGAATCAGCTGTCATTCTCGGTCGGCCTTGCCGAAGCCGTACTGGCCGGCTGGGTGGCGCCAATGAAACCCGATTACCAGCCGGTAGACATGACCGAAACTCTGGCGCGCTGGGAAACCGACAATTATGTCTCCGCTTCCGGCAGTTATTTTGCATTGCTGGGTTTTGCCCAGCATTATCTGGGCGATTATGCCGCGGCTGCAGTGTCCCTGAAAACAGTGGAACGCTATCTGCATGGCCTGACCGATAACGTGCTGAAACGTCTCTGGTATGTCTTCCGTATCGTCAATCGCCTGCGCTGGCCAGAGGGTGCCGACTGGCCGGCGCTTGAAGCGGAAATCGCACCATTGCTAGCCGAACTTGAAACCTGGGCCCGTCTTGGACCGTTGCTGAAGCCCTTTCTGGTCTTTATTCATGCTGAGATCGCCCGTGCTCGAAATCAAATGCGCGACGCCCGCAACTTGTATTTGGATGCCATCGCGATCTCCCAGACACAAAACTACGGCCTTCTCACCGGTCATTTATACGAAGCACTGGCCGAGGTGGTGACAGCCGGCAATCTCGGCGATGCCGAACTTTACTACGGCGAGGCGCGGCGCATGTACCGGCTGTGCCGCGCCGATCGCAAAAGCGCCCTATTGCAGCAGCGTCACCCTTACACCGACTCCGACAAAGCAGTTCGCGCCGTAAAAAACGTTGCCCTCGACGTGCCGGCTACTCTGCCGAATCTCGACTTCAATTATCTGATAAAATCGGCGCTAGCCCTGTCGGCGGAAGTCGATCTGAATCGGCTCATGCAAAAAATCATGAGCGTAGTGCTGGAAAGCTCGGGGGCACAGCACGGCTACCTGCTGATCAAGGATGCGGATGAACTACTGGTCGCCACGGAAAGCCATGTCGGAAAAAAACACATCGTTAACCGCCAGTATCTCAGCCTTAATCAGTCCCACAACATTATCAGCCACGCCATCGTCAATTACGTGCTGCGCACTCGTAAAAAAGTGCTATTGCACGATGCGATGGCCGAAGGCGAGTTTCAGAATACCCCGGAAGTGCAAGCGCTAAGACTGCGTTCGGTACTGTGCCTGCCGATCATCAAGCAAAACCAACTGATCGGCCTGCTCTATCTGGAAAATCAGCTGTCGGCAGGTGTATTTACCGCCGAAAAAACCGATATGACCGAACTATTGACCGCCCAGGCTGCGATTTCCCTGGAAAACGCCCGCCTTCTGGAACAAACTCGGCTTGCCTACACAAAACTACAGGAAAACCAGGAACACATGCTGCAGATGGAAAAACTCTCGGCATTGGGGACGCTGGTCGGCGGCGTGGCGCATGAGATCAACAACCCGCTGATGGGAGTGATGAATTTTGTCGAATTCGCCGCAGGTAGAAGTACTGATGAAAAATCAAAGGAAATTCTCGATCAGGCGTTGCAGCAAATTCACCGCATCAAGAAGATTGTCAGCAACATGCTGCTATTTGTCCACACCAGACCGACCCCGAGCGGCAACTGCCAGATCATGGAGGTAATCAGGCAAACTCTGTTGCTGCTGGAAGGTGAATTGAGTAAAGACAGCATAGCGGTTGAGATTGATGCCGCCGACGATCTGCCGGCCATCCACTGCAGCGCCGACAGTCTGCAGCAGATTCTGGTCAATCTGATCATTAACGCCCGAGACGCGCTAGCCGACAGCAAGCAGCCACAAATCAAAATCAACATCAGGCTCATGGAAGGGATGCTGGAATTGAGCGTGACCGATAACGGTCCCGGCATCCCGCATGATGTGCAAACCAAAATTTTTGATCCGTTTTTTACCACCAAGCCTCCCGGAAAAGGTACCGGCCTGGGCTTGTCGGTCATCCGCCGTCTGGTTCAGGATGTCGGTGGCAATATACAGGTGGAGAGTTTATATGGACACGGCTGTTGCATGCGACTACGATTCCCCCATATCTGAGCATTCAAACCCCCAATACACACGACTTGGACAAGTCTGCTGTTTGCGGCTATGATTTCCCCGTACCTGAGCATCTAAATCCCAATACACAAGAGACACGATAAATGTTAAGCAAAATTCTGGTAATAGACGACGATCCTGCGGTGCGCGGTGCCTTCAGATTAATTCTGGAAGATGACAACTTCTCGGTTCGCGAAGCCGAAAACGGTTTACAAGGGATCGAAATGACCCTCGCCGAACGTCCCGATCTGATTTTTCTCGATCTGCGCATGCCCGGCATCGATGGCGTGGAAACCTTGCGCCGTCTGAAAGCCATTGACGAAACGCTGAACATTTATATTGTCACCGCCTTTGCCAACGAATACATGGAGCAACTGAAAGGCATCCATGAAGAAGGCTTTCAGTTCGAACTGGCCAGCAAGCCGCTGTCTTCCGTACAAATTCGCAATATCGCCCAGATCGCCCGTATCGCCACTCCCAAGGAAGAACTGCGCGCAACGCCGCATAAACTGGTTCTAACCTTGTATGTGGTATCGTTGAATAGCGAAACCCGCCGTCTGGTCGAGCAGATTACCGCTGCACTCGCCAAACTTTACGATCCCGGACACTGGGTTTTAGACGTCGTCGAAGTATTAGGCATGCCGGAAAAAGCTCTGGAAAAAGACGTGTTCGCGACGCCGATGCTGGTGCGCGATGTGCCGGAACCCGTGCTGAAACTGCTCGGAGACCTGTCGCGGATACCTTCAGTCATCGCGGCCATTACCACCGAAGCTAAAGGAATCGGCTCACAAACCATCATCGTTTAAGCAACCTTATCGACTATGGCCACCCACCTTCCCAAGCTCGACCTGATCCTCGACACTATCACCGATGGCGTTTTGGTTGTTGATAGTCAGGGCGTCGTACTCTATGCCAACCAAGCTGCCGAAATTCTGCTGGCACGCAGCCCGATAATCGGCCAATCGCTGGCGATTCCAGTCAATCCTGATAAAAACAGCTATCAGGACATTAATCTGATCCGTCCGAATGGACTCGCCTGGGCAGAAATGCGTTCCTCGCCGCTAGAATGGGACGGACAACCTGGCTACGTCATCGCCCTGCGCGACATTACCGAACGCAAGCACATGGAGCTGGAACGGCAAAAGTTCGTTTCGCTGGCCGACAACAGCATGGAGTTCATCGGCATGTGCGACATGAACTTCACTCCCTTCTACGTCAACGAAGCTGGCATGAGCCTGGTCGGCCTCGACAACCTGGAGCAGTGCATCCGAACGCCAGTCCAGGAGTTTTTCTTCCCCGAAGACCAGCGCTTCATCCTTGATGAATTCTTCCCGCGCGTTGTGCGCGAAGGTCACGCTGATGTCGAAATCAGGTTCCGCCATTTCAAAAGTGGCGCCGCCATCTGGATGCTATACAACGTATTCTTCATCAAAGACAGCACCGGCGAACCAGTCGGTTTCGCCACCGTAAGCCGTGATATCTCCGCACACAAACAGGCCGAGGTAGCCCTGCGCGAGGCCGACCAGCATAAGGACGAATTTCTCGCCATGCTGGCTCATGAACTGAGAAACCCGCTGACCCCCATCAGCAACGCAGCCCATATTTTGGATAGGCTGAAGCTGGAAGATCCGCGGCTCAGCTGGGCTAAGGAAATCATTAAGCGACAAGTGTTGCACCTCACTCACCTGGTGGATGATCTACTGGATGTTTCCCGTATCGCGCGTGGAAAAATTTCACTAAAGAAAGAGCGGCTCGACCTTGTAGAAGTGGTTAAGTCAGTCCTGGAGACGGCACGCGGCCTCATCTTGGCCAAACAACAACATCTCGATGTCCGCCTGCCTGAACAGCCGATACCGCTGGAGGGCGATTCCGTGCGCCTGTCTCAGGTGTTACTTAACCTACTCGACAATGCCAGCAAATACTCTCTGGAAGGCGGTCAAATCGAGGTTGATGTCCAACACCTCGGGGCCGAAGTTGAGATTCAGGTGCGGGACAACGGCACTGGCATCTCGGCGGAACTATTGCCGACAATTTTCGACCTATTCCAACAGGGCGTACGTACCCTGGATCGATCTCAGGGTGGACTAGGCATCGGGCTTACCTTGGTAAAGCGGCTAGTGGAACTACACGGCGGACGAGTAACGGCATCAAGCCCTGGCGCTGGCCTGGGCTCCACCTTCATTATCCGGTTACCGACGATTGCCGAAGCGGCCGCCACCTTTCCTGCCTCCGAGACACCAACGCGATCGCCTAACGCAAGCATGCGGGTGCTGGTAGTGGACGATGATTCCGACGTAAGGGAGAGTACTGCCCTCCTCCTGGAGCTGAATGGCTACGAAGTCAAGATGGCCGATTCTGGCGAACGCGCCATAACACTGATCAAGGCGTTCCATCCCGACGTGGTACTGCTGGACATCGGAATGCCCGGAGAGAATGGCTATCAGGTGGCTCAGCGCATCAGGCAACTGCCGAACGGGAGCAATCCGCTGCTGGTAGCATTAAGTGGCTATGGGCGGACGGAGGAATTAGCCCGTTCGCAGGAGGCGGGTTTCGATCATCACCTAATCAAGCCATTGAATTTCACTACGCTCTGCGACCTACTTTCAGAATGGGAAAGTAGGTTCTGTTGACATTTGGGCCAGCGAGTTACAGATTCTCGGTTATTTGAGCCGAAATGTGTAAAAGCCACTTCCTGTGTGCCATTTCTGCCTGTTGAAGCTTTTGATCTTCGAATAGCTGGCCAGTTTGACGACGTTTTGCTCGCCGAATACAACAACGATTCGGCAAACCAAATCCTGCGCCACCTGTTGAATGCCATCTCGATCCGTAGGATCTAGTGCCTGATCCTCAAACTGTGCCGTCTATTTATTGCGGACGGATGGGGTATTTGATTCTTTTTTGGTTTTCATTGTTTACCTCGACTAAGAGATTACTCTCTTAGCCGAGTGTCCTATAGCTCACGCCAAGATCAAAATTAGCTGCATTAATCAGTCGTTTTTACAAACAATAACTTACAAAATTTGTATATCCTGCCTCATTATTCTTCCTGGCGAGTTTATGTCAGCTGTTAAATAAATCGATTATTCAATTTCCATGTAAGGTTTTCTTTTGGGATGCGACTGATTATGTATATTTTTAACCTTTTTGCAGGCTTTCATATGGTGCTTCCATTTTCTTCAGCATTTCCATAGGAAAACTCCTACACGCAACTATTTTTTGGATACCCATCATTAAGGAAAACAGCATGAATTCTTCTCGGTTGGCGCTACTAGTCTTTATCGCAGCTCTGATTGCCACTTTTTTTATCTTCGATTTGCAAAGCCACTTGACCCTGGAAGCACTGAAGACACAGCAAGAAGCAATTGGCACATATCGCAGTAATCATCCTGTTATGGCCGTTGCTATCTATGCGCTGATCTATATTGCCGTTACTGGTTTGTCTTTGCCAGGTGCGGCTATTCTTACTTTGGCCGGTGGTGCTGTGTTCGGTTTGCTTTGGGGAACGGTGATTGTTTCTTTCGCTTCTACCATCGGCGCAACCCTGGCCTTTCTGGCTGCCCGCTTTCTGTTCCGTGATGTGGTTAAAATGCGCTTTGGTGAGCGCTTACAAGCGATTGATGCCGGCGTGGCTAAAGATGGCGCTCTTTACCTCTTTACCTTGAGATTGGTACCGGTTTTTCCATTCTTTGTGATTAATCTGGTGATGGGTTTGACCAATCTAAAAACACAGACTTTTTATTGGGTCAGCCAGTTGGGGATGCTGGCCAGTACGATTGTTTATGTGAACGCAGGGACTCAGCTGGGTCAACTGGAGTCCTTGTCAGGTATTTTGTCGCCCGGACTAATTGGTTCTTTCGCTTTACTGGGTATTTTTCCGCTGATCGCCAATAAAATCGTCGAAGCCATTAAAGCCAGCAAGGTCTACGCACAATGGCTTAAGCCTACCCGTTTTGACAACAACATCATCGTGATTGGCGCTGGTTCCGGTGGTTTGGTCACTTCGTATATTGCCGCCGCCGTCAAGGCCAAAGTCACCTTAATTGAAAAACATAAAATGGGCGGCGATTGCCTGAATACTGGCTGTGTGCCGTCTAAAGCCTTGATCCGTTCCGCCAAACTGCTGTCCCATATTAAAAGGGCGGCGGATTTCGGCATCAAAAAAATCGACGCTGAATTTGATTTTGCTGATGTCATGAATAGGGTGCAGTCGATTATCAAAACCGTCGAGCCGCACGATTCGGTGCAGCGTTATTCAGACTTAGGCGTTGAGGTCATCGAAGGTGAGGCTAAAATTCTTTCTCCTTGGGAAGTTCAGGTAACAACAGCGGGTGAAACCCGCACCCTTACCACCCGCTCCATCGTTATCGCGGCCGGTGCGCGCCCCTTTGTGCCGCCAATTCCGGGAATCGAAGACATCGATTATCTGACCTCCGATAACATCTGGGCGTTGCGTGAACTGCCCAAGCGTATGGTTGTCCTGGGTGGCGGACCTATCGGCTGCGAACTGGCACAAAGCTTTGCCCGTTGCCGAATGGCCCGCCTGCGTTCATCCACCACTGGAAGCGTCCGAAAGTAAACCAACAACCAGAACCACCAATATCCTTAGTGGACTGGAACTGGTTTTCCCAGCCGCGCGAGCCGCCAAAATCGGGGTTCAGATAACTGTGTAAAAAATGGTCGCCGTTTAGCAACGTGATCTTGACGTTTGTGCCACGCAGTCTCCATTTGTCCAGCACAGGAAAACCACCACCTTTCATTTGACCATAAATGGTATTGTTGACGTAAAACAGTGTCGCATCGGCGTTCGGATCAGGCTGAACCCCGCGCGGCAAACGTGTCCGATGTCCCCATTCATCAAATGCAGCCAACGCTTCTTCCATCAGCTCTCTGATTTCAACATCCGAAGGAGGAGCGCCCGGCGTAGTGGCGGTGTCATCAGAGTAACCGGCCGCTTTGCGAGCAACCTGCCACATTCTTTTTTCTGGCGCGAGTTCGCCAATTTTAGCGATAGCCGCGAGTTTGTTTTCGACACTGGCTGTTGGAGCGATGCCGAACACATCCTCTTCCCACTGCACTAAAGTTCGTGGAACGCCTGCCTCATTGGGAGGTTTCTTGGCGGCATTTTCTGTCACTTGAACACGGGGCGGATGTTCTCTCCAGCCCCAGGTATAGGACAGGTTGTAGTATTTTCCGGGAGGCATCTTCATCTTGAAAATATAGCGCTTGCCATCGGTCATTGGGAAAAATGTCGTGTCCATGCTGGTGTGCGGCATAGGCGGCATTCCCGGCATACTGAGTGCAGGATCGTCAAAGTACATCACCATCGGCGCAAAATCATCCTCGCCGCGATGAAGCACATCTACCGTGTAAATGATGGTGAACGGTTCTTCTTTGACTGCGCTGACATCAATGAACGCGGCATCCGCTTCGATATGACTGCCGTACCAGATCTGATGAATGTTTACATTTTTGGTGTCCTTATCGACTTTGGCAACCTTCTCGGGACCTTTGTAATGCAGCACCGAAAGACCACTGTAGAGCCTATCGGGCACCGTATTACCTTCCAGAATGTCGAGCGCGCGTTGCGCCAGTTGTTTGCTGCTCAAATGAGTCTCACCCGGCAGGCGTTTTTCAGTTATGAGGCTGTTTTTGTCCTTATCGTTTTTACCTTTATCGTCTTTATCCTGTTTGAGTAATTTGAAGATATGCAACAAGTCGGTTTCTGGTGACGACTCGCTGATGGGGCTCACTTCAGGTTCATCGTGCAGGTTGTAGGGATGAGCAGCACTGGATGGCAAGGTATTCGGCATTTCCACGCCATTGCCGTCGAACAGGTTGCCATCAAAGTTGTGTAGAAGATTTGTGGCATGAACCGGATCGACAAAAGGATCTTTTTCAGCAAAAAGCGACGGGCTCGTAATCACTGTTGTCGTATCCCCCACTGTAGTTTGACTCGGCATTTGTGGGCGAGCATTCGGGCAGGGATAACCTACGTAAATGGTTCTGAATGAACCGTCGGGTAACATTTGCTGCGTAGGTACACACTGGCCCGGGCCGGTCGGCAGGTTTGGGCTAGGTGCGGCAATCGCAACACCCGTACCGACAGACAGTAAGGCCAACGTACCGGATAAAGTCCGGCTAAATAATAGTCTTTTCATGATGTTTTCCTTTTGAACACTAGGCCTTTTTGCTATTCGGGTCTTTATTCACCTCAACCCAGGATAGTCGCTGGGCGAGTTGATGCGGTTTTGCCATGGCATGAGCTGCCGCCCAGCGCGCATAAGGCTCGTTACCATAACGCCAGACATGATGCCCCCCTGCCTCTGCGTGCCCGCCATGAGCGCCCAATTTGTGATAGAGCGCCTGCATATCGGATGGATTGCCGGTTACAAATATCCAGCCGTCTTTCGCGCCATGTCTTTTGGCGAATTCTTCCAGTACGGCTGGAGTATCGTGTTCAGGATCGGTTGTAATTGACACCATAAAGGTCCCGATGCCCAGCTTGTCTCCGATAAGATCTTGAACTTTTGCAAGATTCCGGGTGACCGGAAACTGCTCTTCAGACTTTACCGACATGAAATTCATGCCAACGAGCTTGCCCTTGATTAAATCATCGTAGAACCAGGCTTTGCGTCCGGTATGGGTCATGACAACGACGTTAGGAAAATATTTTGCTGAAGGCCCTCCCGGTTTTTTACAGCTCTGACTTTCTGCTGAAGCGGCTATCAATTTGCTGGTGCCGGTACTTGCGCATGCGGATAAGGCCAAGGCTGGCAATACGGCGGCACTGGCGGTTAAAAATTGTCTTCTACTCTTCATGAATGATTCCTCTTCAAATTACAAGCCGGCGGGCGGAGTACCTAAACGCATCACGGAGCGCGGGTCGATAATTGCACCTAACACGGGGCCATGTTTGGGCGGTACGATGCACCAGCGAACCATCATGGTGTGATCTTCATGGACAACGTTGTGGCAATGCATGACATGACAGCCCAGGAAATCCCGGAAATGGAAAAACAGCTTCACTTCGTCGCCAGGCCCCAAGGTCAAGACATCCTTGCGTGAATGATTCACATCGCATTTTTTGACCGGTTTACCGTTGAATTCAAGAATCTGAAACTCTTCAAAATGAATATGAACGGGATGCTCCCAGCGGGTGCCGCCGTTACGAATAGTCCAGATTTCCGCACTGCCTTGCTCGATTTCCATATCGATGCGGTCCATGTCAAAACCTTTGCCATTAATGGTCCATATACCGCCAAAGTAGTCTAATTTGACCAGGCGCTCCTTTTTGACTTTACTGAGATTGATTTTTGGCAGCGCCCGCAGTTTGTCGGGAACGCGGCTGTTATCGGGTCCGGTCAAAGGGACGACCCTGAATTCCATTATCTGATCGCCTTCACCTTTGAGGAATTTACGACCCGTCGGCCCTTCACCACGAATCTGTTCCACCAGATTTTCAAGTACGATAGAGGCTCCGGGTTGGTATTGCGAAAAATCGACGATAACATCAAAACGCTGCGCCACCGATAGCTTGATAGTTTCGGCGCTGACGGGTTTAGGCAGCAAATTGCCATCATTGGAAATCATTGTAAAAAACTGGTCGGAACGCAGGCCCAATTCATAGAAACGTGACGGCCCGCCGTTCAGGAAACGAAATCGGTATTTGCGTGGCCCGACTTCCAGAAAGGGTGTGATTTTGCGATTGACCGTATAGTACCTGCCCAGAAAGCCATTGGTGTCCTGGCTGAGATAGAGCTGGCCGTCCTCGCCCAGGCTGATGTCGTGAAGAATCATCGGAACATCGTACTTGCCGCTGGGCAACCTGAATGCATCGGGGCTAGTATCGTTTTCATTGCCAGTGTCCTGATTGTCGAACAGCAGATAAAAACCTGTCAGCCCCATGTACACGTTGGTCGCCGTAAAATCCATGCGGTGATCGTGATACCACTGGGTCGTCTGTTTCTCCAGCGGGTCGCCGCCCGCAGGTGCATTAACATGGTGATAATCCCAGAAATAACCGGGATCGACCCAATCCCAAGGCATGCCGTCGCTTTCTGAGGCATGATGCAGATTGTGTAAATGTGTCGTAAAAGAAGGCAGCGCAAAACCGACGTGATCGGCAGGCAACTGGTTATAACGACGAATCAGAACGGGCTCGCCATAGCGCGCATGAAAGGTTTCACCGGGTACATTGCCGTTGAAGCCCCAGACTTTT
>JBAZTN010000088.1:0-11688 GCA_041661895.1 Methylobacter sp.
AACCGTCTGCCAAACACAACTGACATAGCCTTTGAATATATCGAAGGCGAGTCGATTTTGATGTTATTGAACAAGGCCGGTATCGCGGCATCGAGCGGTTCAGCCTGCACCTCCGGCTCCCTGGAACCTTCGCATGTAATGCGGGCCATGGACATTCCTTACACCGCCGCGCATGGCACCATCCGCTTTTCCTTTTCACGCTACAATACCATGGCGGACGTGGATGCGGTTCTGGAAGTGATGCCGGGTATTGTGGCGACCTTGCGCAAGTTGTCGCCGTATTGGGATGGTACTGGCCCTGTGGCCGACCCTGAAAAAGCGTTTGCACCGACTTATGCGTAAATGATTTGGAGAATGTTGGGCTGACGTAAGGAAGCCCAACGTTATTAGCTTAAAGAAACAATTACTTGAGATAATTCTTAATTTCCATTGCCCCATGAAAAACCCAAAATATCAATACGATTTTCATCCACGATCTTATGGGCGATACGGTAATGGCTAAAGTAAATTACGCGAATTTTATAAGGCGCATCAATAGGATAAATGCCGCCTAACTCAGGAAACTCTGTCAACAACTTGGCTTTTTCGAGAATCTTGTTAACCGTATTCCGCGCCGCTTTCGGATTGTCATTGGCGATATAGGCATAAATTTCCCGTAGCCATCCAACCGCCTCGTCGGTCCAATTGATCGTCACCATGAAGCGATCTGTTTTTCCAACTGTTCTTGTGAAATGACGCGATCATTTAGAGAATCCTGTAAGCCGCGTTCCACCATGCGCTTAAAGGCTAATTCTTTAATAATTTCCTCAACACTGACATCATCAGGCATTTCGTCTAGGGTTTTTTGGACAAATTCTTTAGCTGGTAATATGGTATTCATAATATACCTCATTTATTTTGCTAATTCCCAAGCTCCAGATTGGGAATTCGGTGTTGGAAGCTCTAGCTTCCCGTCTCGCAAAGCTAGAGCTTCGCCTTCTAGGTTCCCAATCTGGAGATTGGGAACCAGCGCAATATTTACCTAAAAATCGGAGTGACGTTTTTTAAATATTCTTCATTTTTTGGATTAATTCCAGTTATCGCGCTTAACATGCTTGGATTAACCCCCAAATAATCTGCAATATGATTAAAGCCAATACCTAATTGATTTTTTAATATTTCAAGCGCATTAACCAATAACTCAGGAATTTCTGGAGAAATAACGTCATCATATTTTTCTATTTTAGATTGACGTGTACTACTCAAATGGACATTTCCGGTGCGATATTGTTGGGCGGAAATCAGATCGAGTTGATGTGCCCTAAAAAGAATTGCCTTTGCACTCATTCCCCATCTTATTTTTAATTTATAAATTAAACCCCAATCTAAATATGTGCCTTTAGATATGTTAAATTCATTTATAAAAGCGGTTCTAGGAAACAAAAAAGCACTTGCAAATTTATTAGCTTCGCTTTCTGTTACGTGGTCGCCAGTCTCGACTCCATCATGTAATACAAAATGTCCGCATTCATGGGCTAAGTCAAAGCGCATTCTACAAACACTTTCTTTTGCATCATTTCTAACAATAATCGGAAATTTTCTGTTCAGAGACAGAGCATCCACCTTTTCTGAAACCCCATTAAATTGAGTTATTACAACTCCTGCATTCTCCAAAACACGTGTCATTTTGGCTATAGGTGTGGTTAGTCCTAAGCCCCAAAGTTTTCGACATTCTTCAGCTGCAATTTCAATTTCTGAATTTGAATATTCAGTCGAGCTGTGTTTGATAATTGGAAAGTTTGTTGCTGGCAGTTCCAATCGTTCGTTTATGTAAACTACTAATTGCTCAAAAACTGTACTAAAAGCCAGAACTCTATTAGCTATACCAACAGGTGTGGTTTTTCGTTTTCTGAAATGACATTGTTCAAATTTGACATCATTACCCACAGGTTCAATAAAAAAACTATGTTTAACACTAAGTGTTTCACAAAGTGCATTTAACACATCATCAGCAGGTTGACGAATTCCACTTTCCAATTGATGAACAAATTGTCTGGATGCAGAAATAGATTCACCTAATTGTTGTTGTGTTAATCCATTTAATAACCTTGCCAATCTGAGCTTATCGCCATAGAAAGAGCTTTCAGCTTTCATCGTCAATACTGCCTGTTTTTGATGGTTGATACTTCAATTTTATTGGGGCTGGTGGAAGATCAACTGGTTGAGATAGCGGCGCATTAACTTCAGATACTAAAGCAACTTTATCCTCCAATGGAATTTGCCATTGGCAAAGTATTTCATTGGTTTCCGTATAACCTACACAATACACTGCATCAGCGGGATTTTTAAAATGTGTGTCGAAAACAATAAACCATCTTATACATGCGTATGGATAGTCTTCATCAAATAAATCCATTTGCTTTTGTGTATCAAACGACGTGATTAACTTTTTATTTGGCAAAGACTCTGGATCATTCCTTGAAAATCTAACAGGTGTATTATCAATGCAGAATGTGAATCTCCCTTCTGGAGTAAGTATTGAAAGCCATGACCATATCTTAGATTCTGCTGTATAGATAATTTCTGACCTGCAACATTCGTAACATCTCATACCTAAACCACGAGGTGTATCTTTTAGCCGTATTTCATCATGTAGTTCAATTACGTCACCGCGTTTGTTAGCAATTATGGATGCTATAGCGATTAGTCTGTCTTTGCTTAAGTCAGAATTTAGTTCCCAAGGCATTTCTTGCATGTTTGTCCCTATACCAGATCAATAAGAGTCCTTATTATTGGCTTTTTATTAAAATTGTCAAGCAAACGTATTTTTGTAAACTATTTTTTGATTTGTTCTTGAGGTATATCGTATTTATTTGTCGGTTGATAGGCGCTATTGGTAACCAATTCTACATTGGGAGTATCCATAGTCTTCTTTTCACCCCACATCCGCCAATAAACTTTCATAAGGTATGCTCAAGCCGTCGTGTAAACGTTTTATCATTCTCAGGCTTAATGGACGTTTGCGATTAAGCACTTCCGAAACGCGTCCGCTGCTGCCGATATAGGCTTCCAGATCTCGGTTGCTCAGATTTTGTTGTTCCATTCTGAATTTGATGGCTTCAATCGGATCGGGCGGTGTTATGGCATAGTGTTTGTTTTCGTAGGCTTCAATTAAGGTGACCAGCACTTCCATTTCGTCGGCTTCGGGTGTTTCAGGTTCCGCTTGAAAAATCATTTCCAGTCGCTGGAACGCGGCTTTTAATTCGTCATCGTTACGGATGGGCTTAATAATCATTGATTGTCTCCACGTTAATCAAGTCGTATTGGGCATGTGTGCCGAAAAATTTTATCCAGGCGATTCCGGCTCGATACTGCATTTCCACAACTAAACGGTATTTGTTGCCGCCGATGTTGAATACCACGCGGTTGTTGTTACAAATACTGGCATTCCGATATTGGGTCTTTATGGCTTGCGGTGACGACCAATTAGCTTTGATGGCTTCTTCGTACCAGCTTTCTAATGGACCTTTGGCTTCACGATAGGCCGGCTGTTCCCAGAATTTTTTGATGGTGCTTTTGGCAATGACCCGCATAAGTTGATCGCAATATTCTCCCTAATTGGGAGAATATTAACCATAATAGCTTCTTTATTCAAATTTACCTGGATAAAACCAGATCTCACTTTGTCGGCTTTGCGACAATTTCCTTATCTTTGCGCTGCATTGTTCTGTCGGTTTTGTGTCAATCAAGACCTACATCCCGTTATTTCCGCCGGATATATAGTTGGCAAGTATTTTGCTCTATGAAGACTAAAGGCATTACGCCTTTATTTTTTAAAACACTTGTCAGGTAGCTTGATTTTATCCATGAAAACTCAAACCCGCCAAATTATCATCGACGACACCACGCTCAGGGACGGTGAGCAATCTGCCGGCGTAGCTTTTTCGCTGGACGAAAAGCTGGTGATTGCAACCCAGCTGGCGGGCTTGGGAGTACCGGAACTGGAAATCGGCATTCCGGCGATGGGGCAGGCGGAACGGGAAGAAATTATGGCGATTGCGGCTTTGGAATTGCCTTCAAAGCTGCTGGTCTGGTCGAGAATGCGCCGCGACGATTTGTACGCCTGTTTGGGCCTGAATGTGGATATGGTCGATTTATCCATATCGGCTTCAGATCAGCATATTCAGCACAAGCTTAAACAAAGCCGGCAGTGGGTTTTAGATACCATTACCGACTGTGTTCAGGAAGCGCGAAGTTTGAACATGGATGTGTGTGTCGGTATGGAGGATGCCTCGCGGGCGGATGTGGATTTTTTGATACGGATGGCTGAAACCGCGCAGCGGGCAGGGGCGAGCAGAATCCGTTTCGCTGATACGGTAGGCATTATGGAACCGTTTGGTGTATTTGAGACGATCAAAAAGCTAAGGGGTGCAACCGACCTGGAAATTGAAATGCACGCCCATGACGATTTGGGGCTTGCCACCGCCAATACACTAGCTGCGGTTTTGGCAGGCGCAACCCATGTCAATACCACCGTTAATGGACTAGGTGAACGTGCTGGGAATGCCGCATTGGAAGAGGTGGTGGTTGGCTTAAAGCAATTATATGGCATTGAAACAGGCGTTAATTTGCAGGAGCTCCCAGCTCTTTCCGAGCAAGTTGCAAGAGCATCGGGTGATGCCATCGGCAGCAGGAAAAGCCTGATTGGCAAAAGCGTATTCAGTCATGAAGCCGGCATTCATGTCGATGGACTCTTAAAGGACCCGAATAATTATCAGGGCGTCGATCCTGCCGTTGTCGGGCGCAGCCATCAACTGGTGCTCGGTAAACATTCGGGTACACAAGGTGTGATTCACGCCTATCAACAAATAGGCATAGTAGTAAGCCGAATACAGGCACAGGAATTATTAACTCAGGTTAGGCGCTTTGTCAGTGACACGAAAAGGTCACCTAAAGCTGAAGAGCTTAATCTCTTTCATCAAAATCTTTAGAGGACGATTCATCATGAACGAACATAAAGAACTGCAATCATGCGAGCCGGAAGTTAAAGAAACGTTGGAAATCCCGGATCAGGACGACGATCGTTATCCCGGCTCTTTTTTCAGAATACCCGCTCCGCCAATGCTCGGTAAAACAGGTTGGAGCTTAAATTAATTGTTCCTTATTCCCACGCGCCGCGTGGGAACCGGAAAAAAAACCTCCGCACCAAAGGAGCTTAAAAATGGTTATGGTCATGTCAGATAACGTTAAAAGTACCGGACAAACACCGCAGGGCTTCCTGGCCCAATGGCATGAGGATGTTCACTGTGTTTTTGGCCGTGACCCCGCAGCGCATAGTGTATGGGAAATATTGCTGACCTATTCGGGTGTTCATGCGGTGCTGGCGCACCGAATTAGTCACCTTTTATGGAAAGCAAACTGGAAACTGTCCGCCAGAATCCTGGCCGCATTCAGCAAAATGATTACCGGTGTCGACATACACCCGGCAGCAACTATCGGGCGACGCTTGTTTATCGATCATGCGCTTGGGGTGGTGATAGGCGAGACGGCTGAGATTGGCAATGATGTCACTTTGTATCATGGCGTAACGTTGGGCGGCACGACCTGGAACAAGGAAAAGCGTCATCCTACCTTGGGCAATAACGTGATGGTGGGCTCTGGAGCCAAGATTCTCGGTGCGATTACCCTGGGTAACAATGTCCGTGTCGGTGCCAACTCCGTCGTGGTCAAAGATGTGCCGCCTTGCTGTACCGTGGTGGGTATTCCTGGTCGGGTGATTCAAACTAAAGGCACGCAAATACAAAACCGGCACGGCATTGATCTGGATCATCATTTAATTCCCGATCCAGTGGGCAAAGCGATTGCCTGCTTGATCGAACGGATTGATGAACTGGAAGCCATACAAAAGCAGACACATAAAGTATTGGTTGAAGAAAGTTGTGATGTGTGTGACGCGGAAAGCATTTGCGTTCCCAGAAAAGAGAGCCCGGTAAAACAGGCGGCGGGGGTATAGATGGATCTGTTGGATTTTGAAGCACAAGGCTTGTATTTTGAAGAGCCGGATGTTGCAGGCGTTAAAGAGCTGATAGCAACCGCTGCAGAAAATTATGCAAACGGCGACGCCGAGATGTCTTTATTGAAAGCCTATTTTCTCGCGCCCGAATCGTTGAATGTACTGGTGGCATTAAACCGTTTTTATTATTACCAGCATCGACTGGAAGAGGCACTGGATGCAACCGCTAAAGCCTTGGCTGTGATAAGGGCTTTGATTGATTTTCCTGAGGATTGGCATGAACTGCAAGTTAGCCATCTTAACGATGTTCCCGCTGATTTATTAACGCAGGTCAGGTTATATCTGTTTACTTTGAAAGCTATCGGTTTTTTGAATATGCGTTTGGAGAAGCTGGATTTGAGTCAGGCTATTTTTGAAAAACTGGTCGAGCTGGATAGCAAGGACCGGATCGGCGCACTGGGATTATTGGAACTGGTGGTCAGGCGTAAAACAGATGTCGCCATGTAGGGTACGCTGTGCGTACCAATGAATGCTCAACGAACGGCGTAAGTCAACAGTATTAAGCGTAAAAGCGAAGACGCAACAATTTATTACCGGAGAAAGATCATGTTGAAAGAGATAACTGATTCATTACTGACCACCATGGCCTTGGTGGCATTTATTATTCTGGCAGTCTACCTTTTAACTCAAGATGTTTCTTTAGTCGGCCCCATTTAATTACCGGAGAAAACCCATGAGCTTTGAAGAAGAAATGGAAGAGATGGAATCAGCAGAAGACTTCCTGCAATATTTTCAACTGGACTACGTGCCAAGTGTGGTGCACGTTAACCGCTTGCATATTTTGCAGCGTTTTCATGATTATTTACAAAAAGCCGCCGATGGCATGCCGGAAAATGAGCCAGCAAAGCGGGCTGTCTACAGTAAATTGCTAATGCGAGCCTATCAGGATTTTGTCGAATCCGACGCCCAGACCGAAAAAGTATTCAAGGTATTTTCAATGGCTGAAGCATCGCAAACAGCGTTTGTTTCCTTAAGCGAAATAAAAACATGAACCCCGATAGATTCGACGAAGGCCGGTTTGAATTCGGTGAATCGGTTCGGGTGACTAGAAACGTCCGCAATGACGGCACCTACCCGGGAGTGGATGTTGGTACGTTGTTAGTTCGCCGGGGCAGTGTGGGCAATATCCTTAATGTGGGCACTTTTTTACAAGACCAGGTTATTTATACCGTCCATTTCCTGGCTGTTGACCGAATGGTGGGCTGTCGACTGGAAGAGCTGATCGGTGGAGATGAACCTTGGAACCCCAGTCGCTTTGAGTTTAGAGATAGGGTGGTCTGTAATATCGATTTAGGCATGCAGGGCAGTATCCTGTTTGCAAAAGGCACTGAAGGCGAAGTCTTTAAAGTGATCAGGGACAATGAACTGATTCAATACCATGTCGCTTTTCAGGGCAGAACCCTGCAAGTACCCGAGACAGCCCTTGCTCCAGCGCACCCTGAGTCATTTTGTGAACCAGAGGTTTGATATGACCAAAATTGAAAAACCTGCTCAGATTGAAACTTACAATTTATTAAGAGCGGCTTTAACGTTATTCAAAAAAACACCCGCTGAATTGGCGGAGGCTGAGTTAAGCCAGGCAAAAATTCAAGCCTTGAACGAATTCAGGATTGAGAGCCGTGTGCTGAATACGCCTGAAGCGGCGGCAGTGATTATTACTGAACAGGAATTGCAACAGGCTTATCAGGAAATTCGCGACCGTTATACTGATGATGACGCTTTTTTCAGTGATCTGGAAAAAAACCAGCTCAACAAAGACAGCTTGCTGGCGGCATTGCATCGCCAGTGCAAGGTCAATACGGTGCTGGAGCTGGTTGCCAGCCGTGCGCCTTCCATCAGCGACGTTGAAGTCGGCATCTATTACCACCTCCATGCCGAGCAATTTCATCTCCCTGAAAGGCGTGAAGCCTGTCATATTTTCATCAGCATTAACCCGGATTATCCTGAAAACACGCATGAGATGGCTTTAATACGCGCTCAGGAACTTGCCGAAAAATTGCATAAAAAACCGCACAAATTTGCCGATCTGGCGCTAAGGCATTCTGAATGTCCTACCGCTTTGCAAGGCGGCGTTCTGGGCACAGTGTCACGCGGCACGCTTTATCCAGAACTGGATGCTGTGCTGTTCAAATTAAAGCATGGGGAAGTCAGCGATGTCGTCAAATCGGAAATAGGTTTTCATGTGTTGTTGTGCAAAAGCATACAAAAGTCTGAAACCCTGTCTCTTGCAAAAGCAACACCAAAAATACGCCAGCTAATGAAAGAACGCTCCCGTCGTACCTGTCAGCGTGCCTGGTTAGCCGGTTTAAACACTACTGAATCAGGGAGAGCAGATCATGAGCGATAAAGAAACCAAACATTGTTCTTTTTGCGGCATTGACCAATCCGCTTCGGTGCCTTTAATTGCAGGCAGCGAGGGATATATTTGCGGAGCCTGCGTGCAGTTAGCCAATCAGGTCGTGACCAACTGGAGCCGGAAAAAAGAGCTATCCGAAATGCAGGGCGCATTGCCTATCCCTGCAAAAATAAAAGATCATCTCGACCGATACATTATCGGGCAGCATCTTGCCAAGGAAATATTGTCTGTTGCCGTTTATAACCATTATAAACGCCTCAAGCACGAAAGCGGCGATGCGGGGCTGGGCGAGTTTGATAAGGATGTGGAAATCGGCAAGTCCAACATTCTCTTAATAGGGCCGTCCGGAACAGGGAAGACCTTATTAGCCAGCACCCTGGCGAAAATTGTCGGCGTGCCGTTTGTAATTGCCGATGCGACAACACTGACGCAGGCGGGTTATGTTGGCGATGATGTGGAAAATATTCTGGTCAGACTGCTGGATGTTGCGGAAGGCAATATGACCAATGCGGAATGGGGCATTGTTTATCTGGATGAAATTGACAAGATTGCCCGAAGCCCCGAACAGCAAACCGGAACCCGCGATGTATCGGGTGAAGGCGTCCAACAGGCATTGCTCAGGCTGGTCGAAGGCTCTCACGTAAAGATTCCGGGAAAAGGACGTAACAAGGATGGTGAGACCACTATGGATACGCGGAATATTCTGTTTATTGCCGGTGGTTCATTTCCGGGCATGGAAAAATATGTCGAAAGACGCTTGGTGCCGACCAATTCCGCTATCGGTTTTCATGCTGAAGTGAACAAAAGGACTGAAAAACCGGCATTGGAAGCTCTGCTGAATGCGACCCAGCCCAGTGATCTGCGCAAGTTCGGTTTAATCCCTGAGTTTATTGGTCGCTTTCCGGTGTTGGCGCCATTGGAACCGCTGGATATAGACGCATTGATTCAGGTTTTAACCGAACCTAAAAACGCGCTGGTTCGTCAATATCAACAGCTTTTTGCCTACGAAGGCGTGGAGTTGAAATTCGAACATGACGCCCTGGTCGAAATCGCCAAAAAGGCTATAGAACGTGAAACCGGAGCGCGCGGTTTACGCAGCATCATGGAGCAGATCTTGCGAAAAACCATGTTTGATATTCCATCTATCGATGACGTTGAGCAATGCATTGTCGATGCAGATGTGGTTAAGGGCGAAGGCGAGATCAGGTTGATTAAAAAAGCCGAAACCAAACTCAGGCAGCAGGCAGGGCAGCAATAACATTGTAGGCGCAAGAGCCTTGTAGGGTACGCTGTGCGTACCATTGAATGCATAAAGGTATGCGCAGCATACCCTACGAGACTGCAATAAAAACCCATCTTGCATACTGCATAAATTAACAAAAACGAGAAACTTATGAAAACCGAAGATAAAATCCGCAATCAACTGGCAACAAATCCGATCATCCTTTACATGAAAGGTATACCGGCTAATCCGCAATGCGGATTTTCGGGCAAGGCAGTCAGTATACTTAATGCGACCCATATCCCTTATGCCTATGTGAATGTGCTGGAAGCGCCTTTTATCCGTGAAAAGTTGCCGAGCATTTCCCACTGGCCGACCTATCCCCAGCTGTTTGTTAACGCAGAGCTGGTGGGCGGTTGCGACATTATTGAAGAAATGTCCAACAACGGCAGTTTATTGCCTTTATTAACGGCCGCCGCGCCGAAAAAAACGCAAGCCGAAAACGAAGCATTGACCGCTGGGGAAGTTGTGCAACTGGTGCGGAAAGGTATTGACGATGCAGAAGTGATGGTCGAAGGCGAGGGCTGTGATTTATTGATCACAGTGGTAAGTTCGCAGTTTACTGATTTAACATTGGTTAAAAAACAGCAACTGGTCATGGCAACGTTAAAAGACCCTTTGGCATCAGGCAAACTTCACGCCGTCAGCGTTAAAGCATATACTCCGGATGAATGGCGGGATACGCAGACAAACAAGGATAGCGGACTACTGCAAATACGGCATTAAAACTCGCATAAATTCTTAACTCTGGGCGGCGCGACACCAAGCGAGGAAACAATGGCTAAAGTAGGTGTTTTTTTTGGCACGGATACCGGCAATACACGACGGATTGCAAAAGATATTGTCAACGCATTGGGTTCGGCTATTGCTGCAAAACCGGTGAATGTGCGCAACGCCAGCGTGCTTGATATGCTGGCGTATGACACTTTGATACTCGGCACTCCCACTTATGGCGATGGCCAGTTGCCCGGCTTATCAACCGGCAACGCAACTGAAAGCTGGGAGGAGTTTTTGCCGACGCTGTCTGGGCAGGATTTCAGCGGCATAAAGGTTGCGATTTATGGGCTGGGGAATCAAAAAAGCTATCCTGCAGAATTTGTTGATGCCATGTTCTATTTGCATGAGCAGTTCAAGCAATGCGGCGCCACCATGATTGGCGCATGGGACACCGAAGGTTATAACTTTAAGAGTTCTAAGGCAGTCGTCGATAGCCGTTTTGTTGGCTTGGCATTAGACCAGGAAAACCAGAAATACCTTACGTCCATAAGACTGGGAACATGGTTAAAAGACTTGGGATTAATTTTTTGAGACCCTCATCGATTGAATGGTTATAGCAATGATAGAAGAATCTGCGGTAGTGGTGAAAATAGAAAACCATCAGGTCTGGGTCGAAAGCGGGCAAAGCAGTGCGTGTGGCGGTTGCCTGCAAAAAGCATCGTGTGCGACCAGCGCAGTCGGCAGTGTTCTCAAGAAAAAATCAGTGCCGGTTGATAGCGACATTCAACTGAAAACAGGCGATCAAGTCATGGTCGCTATTGATGAAAACCTGCTGCTGCAAGCTTCCCTTTTATTGTATCTGGTGCCGTTAATAGCCCTGTTTACCGGTGCAGGCATTGCCGACTGGCTGTTGGCGGATAATGCCCAGTACTCGGATTTATGGATTGCCGGCAGCGCCGTACTGAGTTTTTTAGTTTCGCTGTGGTTAATCAACAAGGTGCAAAGCCTGTTGATATTGAGCTCACATCGACCTGTTGTGGTAAGGAAGGTCTAAGCCTTCGTGCCGGTATGAATGTCTGGGCCATTAACAAAGATATTCCGCTCAAACTCCTGTTACTGGAACTGGTTCACCGTTACGGCGAAAATACGCTGGCATTAAACAACCAGGAGCAGCATTTCCAGGTCATCGATCTGTGCACTGTTATTGAACCGAACATTTCTGCCTATATCTACACCTTTGGCCAGAATCCAGGGCGCTATGGCATAGACCTGAAATATCCC
>JBAZTN010000089.1:0-11646 GCA_041661895.1 Methylobacter sp.
GCTATAAAAGATTGGGAAAAATTCATGGAAAATCCTGGTCCGATAGTCATTGGCGCTGTACAGGGAGCCTCCTGTTATGGACCCGCGTATGAATATTTAATGATTCTTGAAGCGGAATTACGCAAAAAGAAAATCCGCGATAAAGTGCCGATGACGTTTGTTACCGCAGAACCTTATATTGGCCATCTGGGTTTAGGTGGAGTAGGGGATACCAAAGGCCTGCTGGAAAGTGCGTTGCGCGACAAAACCATCAAGTGGATAACCAATGCCAAGGTCGACAAAATTGAACCTGGCATGATGTATGTCACCGAGGTTGATGATGAAGGCAAGGACAAGAAAAAACATGAACTGCCATTCAAGCATTCAATGATGTTGCCTGCCTTTACCGGCGTTGACGCTGTGCGTAATGTCGGTGTTGAAGGTCTGATCAACCCGCGCGGCTTTGTTTTGGTGGACGAGCATCAGCGCAATAAAACCTTTAAAAACATCTATTCCGTCGGCGTTTGCATTGCACTTCCGCCCGTTGAAGCGACGCCGGTACCCGTTGGCGCGCCCAAAACCGGCTATATGATCGAATCGATGGTGACCGCTACCGCGCATAATATTGCCGATGAGCTGGCTGGCAAAGAGCCGACACACAGAGCGACGTTGAATGCCTTATGTCTGGCTGATTTTGGCGATTCCGGGGTGGCGTTTCTGGCCAAGCCCCAAATCCCGCCGCGTAATGTAACCTGGTCAGCCGAAGGTAAATGGGTGCATCTGGCTAAAATCGCTTTCGAGAAATATTTTATGCGTAAAATCAGAAAAGGCATCAGTGAACCTTTTTATGAAAAAGCAATGCTCAAATTAATAGGTATAGTCCGGTTAAAAGGAAAGTAAGATGACAATTGATCGCGTAGTTTTAGCCGTTGCAGGCAGCTTTATTTTGATCAGTCTGTTGCTGGCGCATTATCATTCTGAACTGTGGCTATGGTTCACCGCTTTTGTGGGCGCTAATTTGCTGCAATCGGCATTTACGGGGTTTTGTCCGATGGCAATCATACTTAAAAAGTTGGGTGTTAAGCCGGGCAGTGCATTCTAAATCCCTACTTTGGGCATTAATGTAGCAAGCTTAATGGGTTCAAACAGGATGATTAAAACATTCCAGCTTGTTACGTTAACGCCGCTCGTTCATTTTCCGGTATAATTTGCAGCATTTTTAACTCAAGGCACTATAGGGCATTATGTCGGAAATCAATAAAGTGGTATTGGCTTATTCTGGAGGTTTGGATACCTCTGTTATTCTTAAATGGTTGCAGGATGTTTACTCGTGTGAAGTCGTCACATTCACAGCAGACTTAGGGCAGGGCGAAGAAGTCGAGCCAGCACGGGCAAAAGCAAAATCATTAGGCATTAAAGATATTTATATTGAAGATTTGCGTGAGGATTTTGCACGTGATTACGTGTTCCCCATGTTCCGTGCAAATACTGTTTACGAAGGTGAATACCTGCTGGGAACATCGATTGCCCGTCCTCTGATTGCCAAGCGACTCATTGAAATTGCCAATGAAACCGGCGCGAACGCAATTTCGCATGGCGCGACCGGCAAGGGTAATGATCAGGTGCGTTTTGAGCTGGGCGCTTATGCATTGCGTCCTGATATTAAGATAATTGCACCCTGGCGTGAATGGGATTTAACGTCGCGTCAAACGCTGCTGGCTTATGCTGAGAAACATGGTATTCCTGTTGAAATGAAACAAGGCAAAACCTCGCCTTATTCGATGGATGCCAATTTACTGCATATCTCCTATGAAGGCAGGATTCTTGAAAATCCCTGGACGGAACCAGAAGAAGATATGTGGCGCTGGACGGTTTCTCCAGAGGCCGCACCTGACAAACCGACTTATATTGAACTGACTTACCGTCAGGGTGACATCGTTGCCATTGATGACGTGCCTTGCTCACCAGCGACAGTTTTGGAGCAATTAAACAAGGTTGCCGGTGATAATGGTATCGGGCGTTTGGATATCGTTGAAAACCGCTATGTTGGTATGAAGTCCCGCGGTTGCTATGAAACACCAGCCGGTACGGTCATGCTGAAAGCGCATCGTGCGATTGAATCATTAACCCTGGACAGAGAAGTGGCTCATTTGAAGGATGAGTTAATGCCGCGTTACGCATCTTTAATCTATAACGGTTACTGGTGGAGTCCTGAGCGCAAAATGATGCAGACTATGATTGATGCTTCTCAGGTGAGTGTTAATGGCAAAGTCAGGCTCAAGCTTTATAAAGGTAATGTGGTTGTTGTCGGTCGTGCTTCTGATACAGACAGTCTGTTTGATGAAAGTATTGCAACTTTTGAAGATGATGGCGGCGCATATAATCAGAAGGATGCCGAGGGCTTTATTAAATTAAATGCGCTGAGAATGAGGATAGCGGCTGCGAAGCGACTGAAATAGTGTTGTAAATACAGCATAAAACACCGTGTTTTATGCTGTATTATTTTTAAACACCATACTTGTTTTATACGTAAAGTGCATTTAGACAGCTAGACGAAACTTGTATAATCGGCTATAAGTAACAGTTCACTGTTGATGTGTTATTGTTACGAAAATAATAATTGTTCGGACGAGATAGATGCTTTTTCATAAGTATTGGGTTCGACGGGAAGAAAATAATGAGCGATATGCGAGAGATAAATTCAGAGATTGTCGAGGTGCAAGGAAGGCTGCAAAATATGCCTTCATACCAAGGATTAATGAAAGTTAACAGGTTTTTGCGGACACTGGTTTTTTTCTTAATGATTGTTGTTTTAGTTGTAGGCTTCTTATCGGTTCCAGCCTATAGCCTCATGAGTAAAAATATCACCCCTACTGAAGCTTATTCTTCTGAGATGAATCCAGTGGTATCTGTTGAAGTTAATGCCTTGAAAAGGCAGCTTGTTGGTTTGATTAGCGGTTCCATTGAAAATAAATTAGCGACGTTGGAAGAGAGTATCCGGTTAGGTACTGTTACCAATTCGCTTGGAACCATAGAAGAGTTGAAGAATGACGTTAAAGTACTCCGAACCTATTCGGATACGCCTAAGAAAGAGAATGTCGTTGTTTCTAACGAACAATTGAGACAGGAAATGTCCCAATTAAAGAATCTTATCTATGTGAGTCTTGCTTCTTGTGGGTTAATGTTGGCGGCATTTGCGGGTATTTGGATTAAAAAGCGCAATCGATTGCCTTATAAAAACGACACAATCCGCTATTTAAACAGAAATTAAATATAAAGCATTACCTTTTTTACATAAAAAAGCCGCCCTAATCTATATAACTAGGGCGGCTTTTTGCTTTACTACGTAGAGTTTTATTTGCTCTCTAAGTATTTGTATAAAGCATCAACAGCTTGATCTTCTCCGTATCCGGCTTTTACAACAGCTGGATTTTTCATGATCTCTGCTATAGATTTCGGCATGCCGCCTTTGCCTTCTTTTAGAACGGCTTCGAATCTTGCTCTGTCCAGTGTGCCCGCTTTAATGTTAGCAGTTAATTGCGGATTTGAAGAGATATCGTGGCAAGTGCCGCAACCGCGACCGAAAGCACGCTCATAAATCTTTTTACCGACTTCAATTTCTTCGTTAGCAAATGCTTGGCTGCTCAAAGCGATTAAAGCGACACCAGCTAATACACCTAATGATTTTTTCATGTTGATCTCTCTTGGTGGTTAAAAAAGAACTGCCGTTTCATTTAAAAGAAACGGTAGCCCAATAAAAATTCAAAGTAGCAAAGGATAGGTAATTTAACGGAAAAATTCAAATGATTTATTTTTTATTTGCCCTGAATTGCATTATCAATAATGTCTATGAATGATAACTGAATTTTTATGCTTTATTTTCCTGGTACTGTCAAAAGCAATATAGTGGCAGGTAAAATTAAACGTCAGTATGACGGCTATGAAACCAGTCCAGTTTGTCATGCAGTGTTACTACAGTCCCGATAATGATCAAAGTGGGTGGCTTTATATCCTGATGGGCAATCGCACCCGGCAATGATTCTAAAGTGCCGGTAATAACCCGCTGGTTGGTTGTAGTGCCTTGTTGAACTAAAGCAATTGGCAAATCTTTCGGGCTACCGTGCTCAATTAAGGACTGGCATATTTTTTCCAGTCCAACCAGTCCCATATAGATGACGATGGTTTGGTTAGGCGCTGCAAGTTGTGTCCAGTTTAAATTGATCGAATTATCTTTTAAATGTCCGGTAACGAAGGTGCAGGATTGTGCATGATCCCGATGGGTTAGCGGGATGCCGGCATAGGTTGCACAGCCGGAGGCGGCAGTAATGCCAGGAACTACCTGAAAATTGATACCTTGCTGCATTAAGGTTTCAATTTCTTCTCCGCCACGACCAAAAATAAAAGGATCGCCACCTTTTAAGCGTACCACACGCTTTCCTGCTTTGGCTAAATCAGCCAGCAGTATATTGATGGATTCTTGTGGCAGAGCATGATTTTGCCGTTGTTTGCCGACATAAATCTTTTCTGAATCCCGGCGTGCCAAATCGAGGATCTCCGGTGATACCAGCCGGTCATAAACGACCACATCGGCCTGTTGCATCAACCGTAGTGCGCGAAAAGTTAACAAGTCAGGTGCACCAGGGCCTGCGCCAACCAGATAGACTTCACCAAGGGTAGTGTTTTCTTTTTGCTTGAGCAGGGTTTGCTCTAATTGCTGCTCGGCTTCCTCTTCCTTGCCGGAGAAGACCAACTCAGCGACTGATCCTTGCAATATGTTTTCCCAGAAAATTCTGCGTTGTGACGGCACTTTAATGTGTTGCTTAACCTTAACCCTGAATTTATCAGCCAGATGAGCAAGGCGACCATAGCTGGGAGGAATTACGCTTTCTATTTTAGCCCTGAGTAATCGGGCTAACACAGGCGCAGCTCCGCCAGAGGATACGGCTGCAATAATGGGTGAACGGTCTATAATGGCCGGAAAAATGAAGCTGCAAAGTTCGGGATTATCGACCACATTAACCGGGATATTTTGCTCATCAGCTATTTTGGCAACCAAGCGATTGGTTTCAGTATTATCTGTAGCCGATACAACCAGCCTGAACCCGCGTAGATCGACAGGAGAAAAGGATTGTTGCAGTAAGTTTAAGTTGTAAGTCGCTTGTATACTTGATACGGCGGGACTTATTTTCTTGGCTATTACGGTGATTTTTGCACCGGCCCGTGCTAACAGTTCAATCTTACGGGCGGCAATTTCGCCTGCACCAACGACAAGGCAATCTTGATCTTTAAGCTTTAAAAAAACAGGAAAATAATCCATTTAGTTACGATGATTCGTGGATTTAGAAGAGAATGGTATTATAAGCGTACTGAACTTAGTTAAGAAAACTTAAAAGAGATTGATGATTGAATTTAGCCTAGAAGTAGATGCCAGTGGTTTGAATTGTCCATTGCCTTTGTTACGCCTGAAAAAAGCCTTGATGGAAATGACCAGCGGGGATGTTGTAAAAGTGATAGCAACAGATCCTGCGGCGCATTTGGATTTTGGTGTTTATTCGGATCAGACGGGGCATCAAATTATTGAGTATATTAGACAATCAAATGCGCAGATTTTTTATATCAGAAAAAAATAGCGATGAGGGCAACTGATTGGTTGCCCTTGACCTGTAGCGGAGCTATTTATGAAAATGATGTGTCGGGCATGTACCATTTCTTAAGCTAATAACTGGCCAGTTGGCCTCCCTGGCGAATTGACTAAGCTGTTCATCAGGATCAACTGCAACTGGGTTGTCTACCAATGTAAGTAATGGCAGATCGTTGTGTGAATCGCTGTAAAACCAGCTGTTCTGCATGGTTTCGGTTGAGCTTTCTAGCCATTCTTTTAACAATGCCACTTTGCCTTCCCTAAAACAGGGCGTGCCATTAAAACCACCGGTATACCGGCCATTTATAAATTCCGGTGTGGTCGCCAGCAAATTTTCAATGCCATACAATTTAACGATCGGTTCGGTAACAAAGCGGTTGGTTGCGGTGATAACAAGCAGCGTGTCGCCTCTGTCTCGATGCTTGGAGATCAACTCCTGTGCAGGCTTTAATAGTAGAGGTTTGATGGATTCTTTTATGAATTGTGCCCGCCACTGATAAAGTTGTTCGGGGTCGTTATCGGCTAAAGGCTGTAGTGAAAAGCGCAGGAACTCAACAATATCCAGGGTGCCTTGCTTGTAGTCATCGTAAAATTTTGCGTTGGCTTGTTCATATTGATCTTTATCCACGATGCCCTGGTCTACAAGAAACTGCCCCCACAAGTAGTCACTGTCATCGGCAATCAGGGTGTTATCTAAATCAAAAATCGCTAAGCTCACGGTAAACCTGTCTCGAGTAATTAAAAAGAACCGTGCACTATGGCATCTGTACTTTTTTTATGGAACAATGGAGTCATTAATTTAAATTACTGACCTATCTTTATAATTTTACCATTAGCAAGATTAAAGATATAGGAAAGGTAAACACACAGGTTTTAACATGATTGACTCTAAAGGATACCGTCCCAATGTCGGGATCATCCTTTGCAATGACGAGGGTCGCGTGTTTTGGGCAAAACGAATGGGTGTAAACTCATGGCAATTTCCGCAAGGCGGGATTAATCCGAATGAAGACCCTGAAACAGCGATGTATCGAGAATTGTGCGAAGAAACAGGGCTGCAACAGCAGCATGTACAAATACTCGGGCGTACCCGCTATTGGCTAAGGTATCAGCTGCCCGAGCGGTTTATTCGCAAGAATTCGCTGCCGTTATGCATAGGACAAAAACAGATCTGGTATATGTTGCGCTTGATTACGCACGAATCTAATGTACGTTTTGATCAGTGTGCCAAGCCGGAGTTTGATGACTGGCGCTGGGTGGATTATTGGGACCCGCTTAAAGATGTAGTCTATTTTAAGCGTAAGGTCTATCAAAAAGCGATGAGTGAGTTAGGTGCTATTCTGACTGTTGATACCGTCCCTGTTAATGCAGCGGGGTATTTGGCTCAAGAAAATCAGCAGGGCAAAAGTAGACCTAAGCGTTAATAGCTATGAGTACTTGTTTGCAATCCGCTTAACTGAGCTGGTAACCGGCTAATTTCTGATTTAATTTGGCCGTCAGCATATAACTGTATTAAGCGATAACCCGGAGCGGTATTGTCCACGCTGAATTCTTTGCTTTCAGGTATAAACTGGAAGCACGTTGAAGGTGTACCCAGTACGCGTACAGATGCAGCTGTAATATCCATGACTTGATGAATGTGTCCGGTGGTTATTGCCTTTACTTGTGGATATTTGTCTATCAGCGCAAACAGCTTTTGGCTGTTTTCTATCATCATGGTGTCCATCCAAATACTGTTAGTCTTCAGGCAATGATGATGTACTGCGATAATCGTGTGGTAGTCAGGGTTGCTACTCAGGCAGTTTTCAAGAAATGATAATTCATCAGTTGACAGGCGACCGCCGGGAGATCCGGGTATCTGGCTGTTTAAGCTGATCAGTTGCCAGTTTTCAAATAAAACCTGTTTCTGGCAGTTAACTTTGTTGGTGTTCAAGACCTGTAACATAAGTTCGTAATCATCATGATTGCCGGGCAGGCAGACAGATGGGATTTTATACGCTTCAAGGGCGTTCAAGATGCGTTGGTAGCTTGCTTTGCAAGGATGCTGGGCCAGGTCGCCGGTGAGCAGAATCAAATCAAAATGCTGCTTCGAAGCAAAGGCTTGATCAAGACAGGCGTGGAAATAATGTTCGGTATTAATCCCTAGTAGTTTATCTTCCGGTGTCGGCAGGATATGCAGGTCGGTTATTTGCAGTATCGATATACAGCTTGGCGGGAGGTGTGACATGGGAAGATGCTATGCAATTTCTTTATAAAGAATTTTGGAGTTTCTTTGCGGGTTATACAATGCCTTGAGCTGGTCAGGGAGCTGGGTAATGTCGGATGACAAGAATCCCCGCTCAATAAACCAGTGCATGGTTTGCGTTGATAAAACGAATAGTTTTTTCAGGCCTAGCTGGCTCGCCTTGCGGTAGACATACTCAAGCATGCGGTTGCCTCTGGCTGAGCCCTGATAATCAGGATGTACGGCAAGACAGGCAATGGCGCCGAAAGGTTGCTGTTCAACCGGATGTAAAGCTGTACAGCCGATTATGAGCCCGTCCCGTTCTATAACGATGTAGTCGGCGATCTCCATTTCAATTTTTTCTCTGGAGCGCTTGGTTAATATACCTTTCTGCTCCAAAGGTTTTATCAATTCCAGGATGCCGCCTATGTCATTAAGATTGGCCGGACGTAATTCTTCAAATGGCGTTGAGCTGATCAGTGCGCCTATGCCGTCGCGGCTGAATAATTCAAGCAAAAGCGCACCGTCTATGGTTCTGTTAATCAAATGAACGCGGTCAACGCCCGCTTGGCAGCTTTGGATTGCGGCCTTGAGCGGCAAACTCATGCTGCTGGATATGTCTAGATGTCGTTGCACGAAAGCGTTAGCTTCGGCGGTGGTCATTTGCTGGATTTGCTCGCCGTTATCCGGATTGCAGCAGCTTTCTTCAGTCAGTAAAATCAGTTTTTCGGCTTTTAAGGCAATCGAAACCGCCATGGCGACTTGTTCGGCTGAAAGATTGAAGATTTCGCCGCTCGGTGAATAACCGATAGGCGAGATCAATACCACATTGTTCTGGTCAAGTTGCTGATGAATGGCTGCGCTGTCGATACGGCGGACTTCGCCGGTATGGCAATAATCAACACCGTCAATCACACCAATAGGCTTGGCGGTGACAAAATTTCCCGAAGCAACCTTGATTTTGGCGCCTGCCATTGGAGAATTGGCAAGCCCCATGGACAACAGCGCTTCAATTTCCACGCGCACCAACCCGGCGGCTTCTTTAACGCATTGCAGTGCCAAGTCATCCGTAATGCGCAGGTGTTTATGAAACAGGGCCGGGGTGTTCAGTTTGTTAAGGCGCTGGTCAATCTGCGGCCGTATGCCGTGAACCAGAACCAGGCGTATACCCAGACTGCTGAGCAAGGCAAAATCGTGAACATGGTGCTCAAAGTCATCAGCAAGTATTGCTTCGCCACCAAAAGAAATGACAAAGGTCTTGTTGCGATGCGCATGGATATAGGGCGAAGAGTCTCTAAACCAGCTGACGAATGATTTTTGTTGTTCCATATATAATTATTTGACTAGTACGTAGGTGTGCTGAGGTATGACGCGCATCGCTTGTCGTGCGTGATGGGTTTCCTTTTGTCAGGCCTACTGCCCTATATGAAGGGTTATTGCATAATAATGAAGAGCTGCACCGACGTAACGATAACACCAACAAGCCCGATACAAGCAGATAAGATCATATTAGGGCGGTTGATTGCAGCTTGGTCTTGGGCGAGGCGTTTCTTTAGCTCCCGCTCTATGATAAAAAATTTAGGGGAATCTTTGATACAATTACCCATTTCAAAAGCAAGATCTTTAAAAGACATAGAGCCAATCATTTTATCGTCTGGAATGCCATGCTTCGCATCACGAATGCTGTTAACCCCATCAATTAAATTTTGGTCTGGTTTCACGGATATTGTTGCCTATTGATTATGAAAGAACGTAAGCCGTTGGATGAGTTGACGACTGCATGGACGCAGAGCAATGTCGGGAGCAATTGTCGAGTTACGAATCGAACCGTTCGAGTTAATTATTTAAAGCAGCTTAACCAACGTAGCGACAACTGCAATCGATACCGCCATGAGACAGCCCAGCTTGATGATGATTCTGTATTCCAGTTCGAGCATATCCCTGCGTAAATTGGTTTCAAGTTCGACCAAGTCATTTTTTGTTGCCAGTTTATCGTCAATCATCTGCCTGCTCTTTGGTAAAGCCCACTACTTTGGCGCATAAGATAGGTAAAGCGGTAGCAGAACCTATCATCAATGAAAAACGATGGGCTTCCTTACGTCAGTCCATCCTACGAATTTTTTCTTCGTGTCTTCGTGGTGAAGCCCCAAAGAACATAATCAATCCAAATTATCGGTTACCGCACCCAATGAAGCCGAACTCACCAGCTTGGCATATTTTGCCAACACACCACGCGTATAACGCGGCGCTGGTTGTTTCCATTTTTCAAGACGACGGGCGATTTCATGTTCGTTGACATGCAGCTTCAGTTCGTTGGTTTCTGCATCTATGGTGATGGTGTCGCCATTCTCAACGATTGCCAGTGCGCCGCCGACATAGGCTTCAGGCGTGATGTGCCCAACTACAAAGCCGTGGGTGCCGCCGGAAAACCGGCCATCGGTAATCAATGCCACTTCCTTGCCCAAACCTTTGCCCATTACCGCTGATGTAGGGGAGAGCATTTCACGCATTCCGGGACCGCCTTTAGGGCCTTCATAGCGAATAACAATGACATCGCCTTTGACGATGTCGCCGTTAAGTATGCTTTGCAGCGCCTGTTCTTCGGCGTCAAACACTTTGGCTTTGCCGGTAAAGCAGAGGCCTTCCTTGCCGGTGATTTTGGCAACGGCGCCTTCAGGAGCCAGATTGCCGTATAAGACCACCAAATGACTGTCTTTTTTGATCGGATGATCCAGGTCGTGAATCATATCTTGTCCAGCTGGATACGGTTTTACATCAGCCAGGTTTTCAGCCAGCGTTTTACCGGTAACTGTTAAGCAATCGCCGTGCAGCAAGCCTTTGTCCAGTAAGGTTTTCATCAGCGGTTGAATGCCGCCGATTTCAATCAGTTCAGCCATCTGGTAATGACCGCTGGGTTTTAAGTCGGCAAGCATTGGCACGTGTTTCCCGATGCGGGTAAAGTCATCCAGCGTAATGTCAACGCCGGTTGAGTTTGCCATCGCCAGAATGTGCAATACTGCATTGGTCGAGCCGCCAAGTGCAATGACTACGGTAATGGCGTTCTCAAATGCCGCTTTGGTCATGATGTCGCGGGGCTTGATGTCTTTTTCCAGTAATTCCAATACGGCAGCGCCGGCCCGTTCGCAATCCAGGCGTTTGTCATTTGAAATGGCTGCCTGAGCCGAGCTGTTCGGCAAACTCATGCCCAGCGCTTCAATCGCTGAAGCCATGGTATTTGCCGTATACATGCCGCCGCAGGAGCCAGCTCCTGGAATGGCTTTGGCTTCAATTTCAGCAAGCTCGGCATCATCGATTTGATTGTTGGCTCTGGCTCCGACCGCTTCGAATACAGAAACCACATCCAGTTTTTTGTCTTTGTGGCAGCCGGGCATAATCGTGCCGCCATAAACAAAGATAGCCGGACGGTTTAAACGTGCCAAAGCAATCATGCAGCCCGGCATGTTTTTGTCACAGCCGCCGATGGCGACTATGCCGTCAAAACCCTGGCAACCTACGACAGTTTCAATTGAATCGGCAATGACTTCGCGAGACACCAGCGAATATTTCATGCCCTCTGTACCCATTGAAATGCCATCGGAAATAGTGATGGTATTGAAGATAACGGCTTTACCGTTAGCGTTATCAACACCAACAGCGGCTGAGTCAGCCAGTTTGTTGATGTGCATGTTGCAAGGCGTGACCATGCTCCAGGTTGAAGCGATACCTATTTGTGGTTTTTTGAAATCTTCGTTTTTAAAACCAACTGCGTGTAGCATTGCGCGACTTGGCGCGCGTTCCATCC
>JBAZTN010000090.1:0-2379 GCA_041661895.1 Methylobacter sp.
AAAAAATTCGTGTGCGCGTTAAGCAGCAAATGGAGAAGAATCAAAGGGAATATTATCTGAATGAACAGATGAAAGCGATTCAAAAAGAATTGGGGGATATGGATGATGTTCCTAATGAAATTGAAGAACTGGAAAAGAAAATTGAAAGCGCTGGGATGTCGAAAGAAGCGAAAACAAAGGCGGACGCAGAACTTAATAAGCTTAAGCAGATGTCGCCTTTGTCGGCTGAAGCGACAGTGGTACGCAATTATATTGACTGGATGGTCAATGTTCCCTGGAAGAAAAAAACCAAAGTACGCCATGATTTAAAGGTTGCTGAGCAGGTTTTGGAAGCTGAACATTATGGTTTGGAAAGAGTTAAAGAGCGCATTCTTGAATATCTTGCTGTTCAGCAGCGGGTAAAACAGCTAAAAGGACCAATTTTGTGTTTGGTAGGGCCTCCAGGGGTAGGTAAAACCTCCTTGGGCGAGTCTATTGCCAGAGCGACTAATCGTAAATATGTGCGTATGGCGTTAGGTGGTGTACGCGATGAAGCGGAAATTCGCGGACACAGGCGGACTTATATAGGTTCTATGCCGGGTAAGATAATACAGAATCTGTCCAAAGTGAAAATACGGAATCCGATGTTTTTACTTGATGAAATAGACAAAATGGCGGCGGATTTCCGTGGTGATCCTGCATCGGCTTTATTGGAAGTGCTGGATCCGGAACAGAATCATACTTTTTCAGATCATTATCTGGAAGTAGATTTTGATTTGTCCGATGTGATGTTTGTCGCAACGGCAAACACTATGAATATTCCCCCAGCATTGCTGGATAGAATGGAAGTCATACGTCTTGCCGGCTATACAGAAGATGAAAAGATCAATATCGCGATCCGGTATTTGGTTCCAAAACAGGTTAAAAATAACGGTCTTGAAGAACGGGAAATTCAAATTTCAGAAGAAGCTGTGAGGGATATAATCCGTTATTACTCTCGAGAAGCCGGTGTGCGGAGTCTTGAGCGGGAAATTTCGAAAATTTGCCGTAAAGTTGTAAAAGAGTTGTTATTGAAGCCGAGAAAAACCAAAGTCGTGATTAATTCTGGGAATTTGGATAAATATCTGGGAGTTAAACGTTTTAATTACGGCCTTGCTGAAGAAAAAGATCAGGTTGGACAGGTTACCGGCTTGGCTTGGACCGAAGTGGGGGGTGAATTATTAACCATTGAGACGGCGGTGATTCCGGGAAAAGGTAAGCATTCGGCAACAGGGAAGCTCGGCGATGTCATGAAGGAGTCAATTGAAGCTGCGATGACGGTGGTCAGGAGTCGATCAGATATCTTGGGTATTGATAATGAGATGTTTCAGAAAAATGATATCCATATTCATGTACCTGAAGGGGCTACGCCAAAGGATGGGCCTAGTGCTGGTATAGGTATGTGTACGGCCATTATCTCAGCCTTGACCAAGATACCTGTACGGGCAAGTGTAGCCATGACCGGTGAAATTACCTTGCGAGGGGAGGTGTTACCTATCGGGGGCTTAAAAGAAAAACTTCTGGCAGCTCATCGAGGAGGAATAACAACGGTTGTAATTCCTGCTGAGAATGAAAAAGATCTGGCCGAGATACCGGAAAATATTAAGCGAAATCTCGAGATAAAGCCTGTCCATTGGATAGACGAGGTGCTGGAAGTTGCTTTGCAATATATGCCAGTTCCTGTTGAAAAAATTGAAGCTGAAGAACAGGGAAAAAATGAAACTGACGCAGTTAAAATATTAAATCAGGGTCTAACAGCGCATTAATTAATTTGCGGTTTTGTCTGAGGGTTGGTGAAACCGCAAAAATCATGGCTTCCGGGGTGGTTATTGCTTGACACTGCCTAAGTGCAGTTGTTATAAATACCAGTGTTTCTTGTGTTGCTGGCGATGGGGCATAAGAATTATCACGCGGGTCTTCTAGAATATAATTTTAAAAATGACTTCCTAAGGGGGAATAATGAATAAATCGGAACTTATTGACGCTATAGCAGAGTCTGCAGAATTAACTAAAGCGGATGCGGGTCGCGCATTGGATGGTTTTATTGGTGCAGTTACAAAAGCACTAAGCAGCGGTGATTCAGTTGCTTTAGTTGGATTTGGAACATACGCAGTAAAAGAAAGAGCGGAGCGTAAAGGACGTAATCCACAGACTGGGGCTGAGATTACTATTAAGGCTGCAAAAATTCCTTCATTTAAAGCTGGTAAATCTTTAAAAGATGCTGTAAACTAGGATTTCTTTAGTCGGGTGCTTAGCTCAGCTGGGAGAGCATCGCCCTTACAAGGCGAGGGTCGGGGGTTCGAACCCCTCAGCACCCACCAGACTTTGGAGTGGTAGTTCAGTTGGTTAGAATACCGGCCT
>JBAZTN010000090.1:2389-11637 GCA_041661895.1 Methylobacter sp.
GTGGTCGCGGGTTCGAGCCCCGTCCACTCCGCCAAAATCAAAAAAGCCCCGGATCGATTGGTTCGGGGCTTTTTTTTTGATTAAAATTAAGTTGTTTCTTTAGGAAAGAGCATATGCTGACAAAAATTAGAGAAAAAGCACAAGGTGCCTTTGCATGGGGTATTTTGATAATCATTTGTGTACCCTTTGCCTTATGGGGTATTCAGAATTATTTGGATACTGGGGAAGAAGCCCCCGTCGCTTCTGTAGGAAATAAGGATTTTTTTCAGCGTGATGTTAATAAGGCCTATGAACAATATAGTCAGAATCTTCAAGGGATGACGATTGATGAACAAACCTTAAAGGCCCAAGCGTTAGAAAAACTGATAAAGGATGAAGTCTTATTGCAATATGTGCAGGGGAAGGGCCTGGTTGCAAGTGACGATACCGCTCGTGAGTTTATAAAATCTCTTGCGTATTTTCAGGTAGATGGCAAGTTTGATGACAAGCAGTATAAAGCATTGCTGAATTCACAAAGAATGTCATCAGCGGAGTTTGTAAGCAGAATCAAGAATGCTCTGACTATGGAGCAGTTTCAGCGCAGCATTATAGATAGCAGTTTTGCAACGTCCTATGATGTGGAGCATTTTTTTAAAATCCAGAATCAGCAGCGTGATGTCGATTATGTCACGGTTGTTTTCCCGAAATTGACGGAGCAACCTTCTGAGAAAGACGTAGCAGCATACTACCAGCAGCACCAGGATGTATATCAAACGCCGGAACAGGTTTCTGTAGAGTACATAGAGTTGTCACTTGAAGAAATAGCTAAAACTATAACGGTTACTGATGAAAAGTTGAAAGCTTATTATGAAGAGCAAAAAGACCAATATACCACTGCGGAACGAAGAAAAATCAGTCATATCCTGTTTGCAATTAAAGACAAGGCTGATGAAAAAACGGCTTTAGAAAAGGCCTTAAAAGCTAAAAAAGAACTGGAAAACAAAGACTTTTCTGTTTTAGCCTCAGAAGTTTCTGATGATAAATTAACTGCTAAAACAGGTGGGGATTTGGGCCTGTTTAACGTCGGGGTTATGGAAAAATCATTTGAAGATGCGGCGAGCACTTTGAAACTCGGCGAAGTGTCTGCTCCTGTTAAGTCAGCATTTGGTTATCATTTGATTAAAGTAACCGAGCTATTGCCTGGAGAAGTTAAGCCGTTTGATTCAGTAAAGGCTGAAGTGACCAAGGCTTATCAAAAAGCTCAAGCAGAAAATGCTTTTTATGAAGCCGGTGAAACTTTAACCGAAATGAGCTATGAGAATCCTGATAATCTGAAAACCGTAGCCGATGCTCTACACCTTACAATTAAAAAATCGGCACTCTTCACCAAAGATAAAGGTGAGGGTATTGCAGCTGATGAAAAAATACGTGGAGCAGCATTTTCTGAAGAAGTTCTTCAGGGCAATAATAGCGCACCTGTAGAATTGGGGGCTGACCGCCTGGTTGTGTTGCGCATGATGGAACATAAGGCGGCGGCTGCACGTGAGCTGAAAGATGTGAAACAGGACATAATTAAGGTATTACTAGCTGATAAAGCCAAGCAGCAGGCTGTCGAGAAAGCGCAGCAGATTAAGGCGCGATTGCAGGCTGGTGACGCTATTCGGACTGTTGCGGCTGACGATAAGCTACAAGTAAAAACAGTTGCTGGATTAACTCGCAACAAGAGCGATGTGCCGTTTCAGTTGAGCCAGGAAATTTTTAAGGCAGCCAAACCTGTCGGCGGCAAACCTACCGTCTTTACTGCGGAATTACCTTCCGGCGAACAAGTGGTAGTGAGTTTGTCGAAAGTAAAAGAAGGCGTGATGAGCGATGATGATAAAAAGCAGCTGGAATTGGCGATGAAAAACCTTGCCAAAGCTTTTGGTCAAACTGAATTCAATGCGTTGATTAACAATTTGCAGGCAAACGCCGATATATCAGTGAAGGCTCCGAAGTAATTATCGGATCGGGAATAAAAAAGGGAGCCTAGGCTCCCTTTTTTTTTGCGTGAAGATTCTTGCTTAAGAGGCCCCTAAACCTGCGATATTGTAACCGGCGTCAACATAGGTAATTTCTCCGGTAATACCTGACGCCAAATCCGAGCACATGAAAGCAGCCGCGTTGCCGACTTCTTCAATGCTGACGTTTCTCTTTAAAGGTGCGGTATCGGCACCTTTACTGAGCATGGCTTTAAAATCATTAATACCCGATGCGGCCAGCGTTCTGATAGGGCCTGCTGAAATTGCATTAACGCGTGTACCTTCTGCGCCTAGTGCCACTGCCATATAGCGAACATTGGCTTCCAGGCTGGCTTTGGCCACACCCATTACATTGTAGTTAGGAATGGCACGTTCAGCGCCCAAGTAACTTAATGTTAAAAGTGAACCGTTACGGCCCGCCATCATAGCTCTGCCGGCTTTAGCCAGTGCGGTAAAGCTGTATGAACTGATGTCGTGAGCGATCCGAAAGTTTTCGCGGGTGGTGACATCAACATAATCACCATTCAACGCGTCGCGGGGTGCGAAAGCCACCGAATGCACGATGCAGTCCAAGCCATCCCAGTGCTCACCAAGCTTTTTAAAAACATTGTCTATGTGTTCGTCGCTGCTGACATCGCATTCAATGGTAATGTTTGAGTTGCATTTTTCAGCCATTTCTTCAACACGGCTTTGCAGCTTTTCATTTTGGAAAGTAAAGGCCAATTCAGCTCCTTCTCGGTGCATGGCTTGAGCAATGCCCCACGCAATTGAACGGTTACTGGCTAAACCCACAATCAAGACACGTTTGCCTTGCATAAAACCCATTATCATCTCCCGGTGTTTTTGTTGTTACAATAGAGTTTCAAGTATCTATGACCCTTTTATTGATGTCCAGTCTTTTGTCTATGAAGATGCAAACCTGCAAAGTGCAACTGCTAGTTCTGATATTGCTTGCTGTGTTTTTGAGCGCTTGCGAGTATTCCGAGCTCAATAATCCCTATGAAGCAGAAGACCAAAAGTTATCGGTTTTATATGAATCGTTTTCAGAGCGGCCTAAGCATTTAGATCCTGCTGTTGCATACAGTGCCAATGAATATACTTTTATCTCGCAAGTTTATGAGCCGCCGTTTCAATATCATTACCTGAAAAGACCCTATCAATTAGTACCGCTAACGACAACCGGCATGCCGGAAATTAATTATTTAAATGCCCAAGGAGCAAAGTTGGAAGGGGGCGCAAATGATAGCGAAATCGCGTTTACTGATTATTTGATTGAAATCAACCCCAATATTCAATATCAGCCACATCCAGCATTGGCAAAAAATGCACAGGGCGATTATGAGTATCATCACTTAACCGGGGAGCAAATCGAGTCGCTTACAACATTGGCCGATTTTAAGGCTACCGGCTCACGTGAACTGACCGCTGAAGATTATGTCTATCAGATCAAGCGTCTGGCACATCCTAAAATTCAGTCGCCCATCGCTGAAATCATGAAAAATTATATTGTCGGCTTTGACGATTTTTCAAAACAGGTCAGCGATAAGCAAAAGGTTGAGATTAAAGACATTCCGCTGGCGGGCGCTGAAGTCATCAGTCGTTACCAATACCGAATCAGGATCAAGGGTAAATATCCGCAATTCATTTTCTGGTTAGCGATGCCATTTTTCTCGCCGATGCCTTGGGAAGCTGACGCGTTTTATGAGCAGCCGGGACTGACGGACAAAAACATAACGCTGGACTGGTTCCCCATAGGCACAGGGCCTTATTTGCTGGCGGAGAATAATCCAAACCGGCGCATGATCCTGGTCAAGAACCCGCTGTTCCATGGAGAGATATTTCCGGCTGAGGGAGAGCCTGAAGATAAGCAAAAAGGTTTGCTAGACGATGCAGGTAAGAAGTTGCCGTTCATTGATAAAGTCGTTTTTATGCTGGAAAAGGAAACTATTCCTTACTGGACCAAATTCCTGCAGGGCTATTTCGATGCGTCGGGCATCGCCTCAGACAGTTTTGACCAGGCCATACAATTTACCGGCAGTGGCGGCGTTGCATTAACCGATTCCATGCAGGAAAAAGGCATACAGCTGCAGACCTCGGTGGCGATATCCAGTTTTTATATGGGTTTTAACATGCTGGATGCAACCGTGGGCGGTACGACTGAACAAGCCAGAAAATTGCGGCAAGCCATCGCCATTGCCGTTGATTATGAGGAATATATTTCAATTTTCAGAAATGGGCGGGGGATTGCTGCTCAAGGTGTTTTGCCGCCCAGCATATATGGTTTCGCCGAAGATAAGGCGGGGATCAATGCTAATGTTTACGATTGGATTGACGGCAAAGCTTCCGCTCCTGCTCACGCTCCTTACCTACGTCCTGTAGGCAAAGTGCAGCGTAAAAAGATCGATGCAGCGCGGCAGTTAATGACGGAAGCGGGCTATGCCAACGGCATAGACACCAAAACCGGATCAGCCTTGATTCTGTATTTTGATACGACTGCAGTCAGTATAGATGACCGCCCCACCATGAACTGGTATCGTAAACAATTTGAGAAGCTGGGCATTAACCTGGTTATCAGGGCGACCGATTACAACCGGTTTCAACAGAAAATGCGGGCAGGTAATGCGCAGATCTTCGTCTGGGGTTGGAATGCCGATTATCCTGATCCTGAAAATTTCTTTTTCCTGCTTTATGGGCCAAATTCAAAGGTACAGCACGGCGGAGAGAATGCGGTCAATTATCAGAATCCTGAATTCGATCACTTATTTGAGCAAATGCGCAATATGGATAACAGCGACCAACGTTACCAGATTATTCAGCAAATGCAGGAACTTGTGCGCCACGATGCGCCTTGGGTTTTTGGGTTTAACCCGAAGAATTTTTCGCTTTTTCATGGCTGGTATAAGAATCTGAAACCCAATTTAATGGCCAATAACACACTCAAATACCAGCGCATCGATACCGCCGCCAGGGCGGAAAAAAGACAGGAGTGGAATAAACCGGTATTTTGGCCGTTGGTTCTGTGCAGTGTGTTTTTTGTGCTTATGTTGATTCCGGCGGTTAATGCCTACCGCCGCCGTGTCAGGGAAACCATCCAATGACTCAATATATCATCCGACGAGTTTTATATGCCTTTCCCTTGCTAATGGGGGTGAATATTTTAACGTTTGTACTGTTTTTTATCGTTAACAGCCCTGATGACATGGCGCGAATGCAGCTGGGGCAAAAGCATGTCACTGAGCAGGCTGTGGAAAACTGGAAACAGCAGCGCGGTTATGATTTGCCCTTGTTATGGAATGCCAAAGCGCAAGGTGATGAAAAAATAACCAAAACTATTTTTTATCAGAAATCGGTGGGTTTGTTTTTGTTTCGCTTTGGCGTTTCCGATAGCGGCAGAAATATCGGTGCAGACATTCAAGAGCGCATGTGGCCAAGCCTTGCTGTGGCGTTGCCTTCCTTAATCGTCGGTTTGCTGGTGAATATCAGCTTTGCCCTGATGATGGTGCTGTTTCGCAACAGCTATCTGGAACATGCGGGTATCGTTTTGTGCGTGATTTTAATGTCAGTGTCATCGCTGTTTTATATTATCGGCGGCCAGTTTTTTATAGCCAAATTATTAAGGCTGGTGCCTATTTCCGGCTATGACGATGGCATGGCGGCGGTTAAATTCCTGATATTGCCCGTGTTGATTGGCGTATTCTCAGGGATAGGTTCAGGCGTACGCTGGTACCGGACTTTATTTCTGGAAGAAGTCGAAAAAGATTATGTGCGCACCGCAAGAGCAAAGGGCTTAACCGAAACTCAAACCTTGTTCCGGCATGTGTTGCGCAATGCCATGATTCCGATATTGACGGGCGTGGTGGTGGTTTTGCCGCTGTTATTTATGGGCAGCTTGATCATGGAGTCTTTTTTCAGCATTCCCGGTTTGGGCAGTTACACCATTGATGCCATTAACAGCCAGGATTTTGCCATTGTGCGGGCCATGGTCTTTCTGGGCTCGGTGTTATATGTGATTGGCTTGCTGCTGACCGATATTTCCTACACCATAGTCGACCCCCGAGTGAGGCTATCCTGATGGTCATATTATGGACTGACGCGCTGATCTTTATCCTGATCGCCATAATGCTGGGACTGGCGCTGTATATGCGCGGCAAGGAACACATTAAACGTCCCATGCAACAAATTTATCGCAGCAAAATCGGCATGGTTTCGCTGGTGGTGCTGGTGTTTTTTGTGCTGATCGGCTTGATGGATTCGGTGCATTTCAAATCTACAGGCAATAAAACTAATGAGATTATTAGTCTGTTGGACTACTGGGCAACGCCGCTTCGGGAACATGGCGAAAAAACCTATTCTGCGCCCTTTGCTACCACGCTTTATAGTAAGGAAATGATGACACTTGCCGATGGCACTACGCAATGGGGTTATCCGCGACTGGAGTTTGGCGGCAGCCATTTGGGTGATCCCGAAAACCAGCGCATTCCCGATATTCTGCAAAAAGCGGGTTACAGTTTTGCCCAAGGTGCAGGGGTGGTTATTTTTTTTATGGTGTTGTTATGGGGGGGGCTGGCAGTGCAGCACAAGCGGTTGATGTCCAGTTCAACAGCAAAAGCGGTCTGGGCGGTAGTATTCGTTATCGTGTCGTTCAGTTACACCTTGATCTATTTATCCGCCTATTATCATGTTCTCGGCACGGATAAGGTCGGTGAGGATGTTTTTTATCAGGCGGTAAAAAGCATACGCACCGGGCTGGTTATTGGCACATTGACCACTCTGATCATGCTGCCGATGGCAATCATCTTCGGCATCCTGGCCGGTTTTTTTCGCGGCTGGATAGACGATGTCATTCAATATATTTACACCACGCTCAATTCCATCCCCGGCGTATTGCTGATAGCGGCCTCCATCCTGATGGTTCAGGTGTATATGGCCAATCATGAAGCAGCCTTTACCAGCGTGGTAGTTCGCGCCGATATGCGGTTGTTGTTCCTTTGCCTGATTCTGGGCGTGACCAGTTGGACCGGCTTATGCCGATTGCTCCGGGCAGAAACCCTAAAGCTCAGGGAAATGGAATATGTTCAGGCCGCACAGGCACTTGGCGTAAAGCAGGGCACGATTTTACTGCGCCATATCCTGCCTAATGTCATGCATATTGTTTTAATCTCCGTAGTGCTTGACTTCAGTTCACTGGTGCTGGCTGAAGCGGTGTTGTCCTACATTAATATCGGTGTTGATCCGACCACCTATAGTTGGGGCAACATGATTAACGGTGCCAGGCTGGAAATGGCGCGTGAGCCGATAGTCTGGTGGTCTTTATCGGCGGCCTTTGTGTTTATGTTCGCTTTAGTATTGGCGGCCAATTTGTTTGCCGATGTGGTGCAGGCTGCGTTTGATCCAAGGCGGGCAGGCAATGAATAATCCCATATTGGCTGTTGAGCACCTCAGCGTAACCTTCAACCATCAGCAGAAGGTCGTTGATGACATCAGTTTTGCCATCTATCCGGGCGAGAGCTTTGCTTTGGTGGGCGAATCGGGTTCCGGCAAATCCATCACGGCACTGTCAGTGCTCAGGTTGCTGCCCAACAATGCCCGCCTCAATGCCGGCGCGATCAGCTTGCAGGGCGATAATTTATTAAACCGGTCTGAATTTGAGTTGTGTAAGATCCGCGGCCGGCGAATCGGCTTGATTTTTCAGGACCCCATGTCGTCACTGAATCCGGTGATGACTATAGGCAGTCAGATTGAAGAAGTCATTAAAATCCATTTCTCCTTGTCTAAGGAGGCGATTAAACAACGCGTGCTGGAATTATTGCAGCAGGTTGAAATACCCCAACCGCAGCAGCGGATTAAAGACTATCCGCATCAGCTCTCCGGCGGTCAGCGGCAACGGGTGATGATCGCCATTGCTTTGGCGGCTAAGCCTGATTTATTGATTGCCGATGAACCGACCACATCTCTGGATGTAACCATACAAGCTCAAATACTGGCGTTGCTGAAAAACATCCAGCAACAGACCGGCATGGCATTGTGGCTGATCAGTCATGATCTGGCGCTGGTGTCCACGATGGCAGACCGCGTTGCCGTGATGCAGCAGGGCAAGATTGTTGAAACAGGAGTGACTGCCGATTTCTTTAGCAGCCCCAAGCATCCTTATACCCGCAAGTTACTTAACGCCTTGCCGTTGATGAGCAGTTGTTTAACCCACAGCGCTGAGGAAAAACCGCCTTTACTCCAGGTTAATGATTTCAAGGTCTATTATCCGATTCATAAAGGTATTTTTAAACGAATAGTTGATCATGTCCGGGCAGTGGATGGCGTGAGTTTTGACATACAACAGGGAAAAACGCTGGCCTTGGTTGGCGAATCCGGTTGCGGCAAGACTACGTTAGGCAAGAGCTTATTGAATTTAATACCTGCCAGCGGAGGGCAAGTCAAAATCAATGGCATTGAACTGAGTAGCTTAACCGGCGAGCAATTAAGGCAGCAACGCGCGAACATCCAGATTGTTTTTCAGGATCCTTTTTCATCGATGAATCCAAGAATGCTGGTTGGTGATATCATTGCCGAAGGCATCAGAGCCTTGCATCCCAGCATTAATCCGGCTGAGCGCAAGGCAAGAGTTCGGCAACTGTTGCAGCAGGTTGATTTGCCGGAAGATTCGGCACAACGTTATCCGCATGAATTTTCCGGTGGTCAGCGGCAACGCATCTGTATAGCACGTGCCCTGGCGGTTGAGCCTAAATTGATCGTTTGCGATGAGCCGACCAGTGCGCTGGACGTATCTGTACAGGCGCAGATTATTCAATTGCTCAAATCATTGCAGCATGAAAAAGGCGTGAGCTATTTGTTTATCACTCATGATCTTGCCGTAGTGGCAGAAATCGCGGATGATGTTGCCGTTATGTATCAAGGTAAAATTGTAGAGCAGGGCAGTGTGGCGCAGGTGCTGGCACAGCCTCAACATGTCTATACGAGAAAGTTATTAGAAGCTGTTCCTGTTTTAAAAACAGAAAAATGATAAAATTGAAACCAGATGTAAAGCTGGTTTGGATAATAATAATTTAGTGATGGCGGTGAGCCATCGAGAGGACGTTGTGATGAGTGGATTAAGTGCAGAAAGTTTGGGGCTAAAAAATGTCGGTAAGGTTTACCGTAACCTCAGTTTCGATGACCTGTTTACGCACGAAGTGAACAATAATGAGGGTCGCGTCGCCAGTAACGGAACCATGATGGTCGATACTGGCAAATTTACCG
>JBAZTN010000091.1:0-11594 GCA_041661895.1 Methylobacter sp.
TGGCTTATTGGGGCACCCATTTTGGATACGCTTTGCATCATGATACGCCGCATACGAAAAGGACGATCGCCATTTGCCCCTGACAGAGAACATTTCCACCATATTCTCCAAGTTGCCGGCTATGGAAGACATGCAATTTTATTCATCATTTTATCGTTCACCGCGACCCTGGCTGCAATAGGGCTGGTGGGGGATATTGTGTTTAATACCCCTGACTGGGTTATGTTCTACCTGTTTATGATCGTTTTTGCGCTCTATTACTGGGGCATGAGCCATGCATGGAGGATGGTAAAAGCTGTCCGACTGCCAATTGCCATCCAAAAATTCCCACCCATCAACATCGAAAATTTTCCAGGTTAAAGTGTAGGGCTATTGTTTTTCAGACATCGTTTTTTCGTTGTTTAACCCGATTCCCTGGTAAGTTTTGCATGGTGATTAACAACCGGCTAATAGCCAGATATTACAATACAAGACATTCGGCAAGTTTTAAGAATTGCCGATATGCAACATTTAACAATCAATTTTTATCCCAGTCTTTTCACCGAGCAAGACGGTCAACGGACCAAACCCGCTAAGCCCGGACCAGACTCTTGATCTGGAAATGCTTCAGCTCTCAATTCAGCTGGCCTGGCCACGACGATTTTGAAGTCTGCTCAGACTAAATTTTATTTAACGACTGGACTCATGCAATGGAGAACATTAAACCTTATTCGACTTTGGCTAGCGATGTAATCGGTGCATAAAAAGGCACCGTTGCACCAGGCCGATGCAATAAAGCAGCTAAATAATAAATTTCCCCCACGTCTGCCAGAGATCTAATGCCCTATTCGTAGATTAAGGAGTCTTGGAAGTCGCGGCTTACAGGGGATTTTAGCTACAACTTGCAGTCCGCAGCGACTAAATAACAGTTTATGGCGTGGATTTTGCTGAAACTTAATCGAGGTTTTTCATAATATTGTCACTGCCTTTACTTAATATGTCGTTGCACTAAGTTCACGCAGTTTTGAATGGAGGAAAAGACAATGTCCAGCGAAATTATGTCATTAATCACCTTTGTTGAATCCTATTTAACATGGCTCTCAAGCATGTCAGGAGAATTGGCGACATTTACCCTCCTTATTGTATTTGTCGTCCTGTCGGCACTTGAGCTTACCCATCCCAAGCGCAGACTGCCCCTTAAGCAGTTGAGCCGGTCTTATCAAACCAATATCAGCCTGTTTATTTTTAACAGTCTGGTTATCTCGTTACTGTCGGCGGCGCCCTTATTGATGGTGGCCGACCGCTATTCAGACCGGGGGCTGCTAAGTTATGTCGCCAACCCTGCCTGGAAAGCCCTGCTGTCGTTCGTGTTGCTCGACTTGATGCTCTATTGCTGGCACAGAATCAGTCACAACGTTGATGGTCTGTGGATGTTCCACAAGGTGCATCACAACGATCCTTATTTGAATGTCTCGACCGCATTCCGGCTGCACATTGTGGAGCTGTTAATCATCACCGTGCTGAAATCGGCTTACATTGTCTTGCTCGGCGTAGACAAGACGATGGTGCTCACGAATGAAACCCTGTTGGCCTTGTTCATCATGTTTCATCATACAAATATTTCATTTCGCGGTGAGAAACGCTTGGGACAGATCATTATCGCGCCCTATTTGCACCGCGTACACCATTCAACGGAGCGTAACGAGCACGACAATAACTATGGCGCAGTCTTTTCGATATGGGACCGTCTTTTTGGCACGTTGGCAGAACTGGAACCTGCGGAAATCGGCATTAAATACAGCTCGCCGCAGACCGTTTTGGGTCTGGTAAAATTCGGCTTTACCTGGGCAAATCCAGCCCCGGTGCCGGTATACGAACTGGACTTGAGTCTTAAATCGATGATTGCTGAAGCGGCCTATTACAAAGCGGAAAGACACGCTTTTACGCCTGGAAATGAGCTTTGTGACTGGCTGGAAGCAAAAAGGGAAATTCTCAGGATGATTTATGGCGATCAGTCTATCGGAAGGCAATCAAACCAATCTGACTGTCCCTCATTACAGCGGCCTTTTACGCTTTGTTAACCATGACTGCATAGAGAGAGGGACGATGCGCCTCGTCCCGCAGCATTTTATGGTGCTGCCGGACGCCTATTTAGAACTAGCGCCGGTTCACTCCCGACGCCAGATCAACTCGCCGTTCTTGTAGACCGACTTGACCCGATGCAAGGGAATGGTATGCGTCTGTCCCTCGTCGCGATCGATTAGTTCGAATACGCTGGGGCAGTCCTGTGGAAATTTGATTTCGCGAAACGGCACGTGGATGATTTCGTGCTCGATCCGGTCGTAATAACCGATGACGAATTCGCCGCAGCCGAATTCCGGATCCCAGCGGATGCGATGGAGGAGGTCTTGAATGGGAATCATGGTGACGTTACCGGCTTGCAAGGATTTTGACTAAACCGGTTCCGTCGGCGGCCTGGGTGATGTCTATCCGCGCCAGTCCGAAACGCTCAACCACCCAGGCGTTGGTGACGAGGTGCGGACTGATGCGCTCGACGCCGAAGACGGATTCGCCCCGGCACAAGGCGGCCGGCAGGATCAACTGATCGGCGAGATGCTGCTCCAGGGCTGCGCCCGATCGCTGGTGCTGCAAGAGCGCGAAACAGGCTTCCTCGGCGACCAGCTCGGCGGGCTTTCCGCGCTTCCCTTGGGCGCCGAAGCCCGCCAGGCTGTTTTCGTAATGCGCAGTCAGATACAGGCCGGCTCCTGGGCAGGCCGCTTCCAAAACGGCTGCTTCTATTTCCGTCGCCATCCCGGCCTGCTCCAGAAGATCGCGCGCATGGGTAGCCATGCGTTCGCAAATATGGGCGGGCAGGTTGGCGGCCAGAGCGCGCCCCGTAACCGCATGCAGCGGACCACGATGTTCAAGCCGCAGGGGCAGCAATTCCCCCGATCCCGCGATTCGCAGCCTTACCTCTCCTCGCCCCACCGGGAACCAGCCGGATCGTACGAGGGAAAGCTCGGCATGCATCCCCATACGGACAAGCGTGGGCAGCCAGACATCGTGCACATAATCGTAGGAAGGACTCATATCAACGTGCGTGCCTCCGCGCAAAATGACGGTGGACACACCCGAAGCCAGCGCCAGCGGCGGCAGCAGGGTTTGCAGCACCAGCATGACCGCGCCGGCGCTGCCGCCTTCCCGTGCCTCGGCCACATCCAGGAAGTAATCGCCGGCCCGAACCGGTTTGCGGGGAATGAATTGCAGCGTTTGCGAGCCGAGTTCCGCACCCTTCATTTCGGCATCGCAAAGCATCGCCGCCGCCCGCACCGAAGTGAGATGCTGCGCCGCCAGCCCCGGCTTTTTCCTGTTCGCGCGAAGGTTCTCGATGCGCACCGGACACCCAGTGATAACAGACAGGCTCAGCGTGCTGCGCAGTATTTGCCCGCCGCCTTCGCCGTGGGAACCGTCGATGATGAGCTTATCCGTCATATATTAAATCTCACCGCACTAAAGGATGATCCTAAATCAGTCGGGTAGGTTGGGCACCAAAAGTAGGCGCTTTACGACTGCATGGATGCAGGAGGTAGAGCAATGCAGGAGCAATTGCCGAGGCGACAGCTTTTCGTTGCCCAACATTTTGGCATACGGTGATGGGGAAATCCGCCGCCATATCGAAACATCGCAATGTTGGGCATAAAAAGCATGCTCAATCTACAGAACTGGTCGGTTTTATATGGCTGCAAGTAAAGCACTGGATTAGTCTACGTTAAAATTAAAATAGGTATCAGGATAGCTTTCTTGTTTCAAGGTGAAATGCCACCACTCCTTCGGGTAAGGCTTAAATCCATGCTTTTCCATCACCACTTGCAATAACATTCGGTTAGCGCGTTGCACGGCAGTCAATTCTGGATATTCCGGCCAAGAGCGGGTATCGAAAAAATCGAAGCGTGTACCCATATCTAACTCGTATGCCAAGCTGTTGGCCTCCAAGTAGATTAGGGTCACATCGACAGTACTGCCGCGTGAATGCCCGGATTTTGCAGCGATGTAATCTTTCTGAAACAAATCCTGTTTTGCAATTTGCGGATAGTACTTGGATTTCATGAGTGTATCATTCCGATCTTTGGCCCAGCGAACAAAATGATCGACCGCGCGTTGCGGACGGTATGCATCGAATACTTTCAAACCGAAACCGAATCGCTTGAAATCAGCTTGCGCATTTTTTAGTGCCGAGGCAGTTTTACTGGTAGTAATGGCGACTGGTTTGACATAGCCGTCGATCGGCTTCCCGATAAAATTCTCGGTGGATGCGTAGCGCATATCGAGCATAATATCAGGGACTATGTCATCTAGATAAACAAAACCTGAAGGCAGTGAAGCGGCTGTAACGATGCCAGTATAGAACGCAAATAATAGCAACAAGGCAGTTTTGAAGTGGCGCATGGCTAAGTTCCTAAATGTTATGTTCCACAATTAAATGGTCAGGATTGACAGAAAAATAATTGGGTAGGTTGGGCACCAAAAGTAGGCGCTTTAGGCGACAGCTTTTCGTTGCCCAACATTTCGGCATACGATGATGGGGAAATCCGCCGCCATATCGAAACATCGCAATGTTGGGCATAAAAAGTATGCCCAACAGAACTATTAAGTAAACCTGCCCGATCAATCGATATTAACAGATAACCCGAGCGGTTTTACTTTGATACTACAAAACGCAACGTATTCATAAGAAGAAAATCCCTTGCTGAACAAGCCAGGGTTTGAGTAACAACAGCAAGAGTCCTGCCGCGCCGCAAGCGGCGATGACCGGAATGACTCCCGCCTTGTATCGGAACAATGCCAGCAAGGCAGCCGCCCCGATCAGCGCGGCAATGCCGTCGAAATGCCCTTCGAAACCTTGCGGCCAGAACACATGCCAGGCAAAAAACGCCGCGAGATTGAGAATCACGCCCACCACGGCGGCGGTAATCGCCGACAGCGGCGCGGTGAATTTTAAGTTGCCGTGGGTGGATTCTACCAACGGGCCGCCCGCCAGGATAAACAAAAAACTGGGCAGAAAGGTGAAGTAAGTGACCACGACCGCCGCGACCACACCTGCCATTAATAACGCGTCGGAGCCGAACGGCAACTGGCTCCAGCCGCCCAGGAAACCGACAAAGGTGACGATCATGATCAGCGGGCCGGGAGTGGTTTCGCCCAGCGCCAGGCCATCGATCATTTGCGTGGCGCTCAGCCAGTGGTAATGCTCCACCGCCCCCTGATATACGTAAGGTAATACCGCATAAGCGCCACCGAAAGTCAGCAGCGCCGCCTTGGTAAAAAACCAGCCCATTTGCGTCAGCGCACCGTTCCAGCCGTACTGCCCGCACAAGAAACCCATCACGCCGCCCCACAAAATCAATCCCGCCACCGCGAGTTTAAGCAGGTGCGCCCAACGGAAAAGGGCATGCTCGGGAATGGGCGTGTCGTCATCGATCAGCGCGGGACCATAGCTATGTTTGGCAACGCCATGCCCGCCGCCAACGGCAAATTTGTCTGGGGCTATGCGACCGCCGACGGCCCCGAGACAGGCAGCGAGCAGCACGATCAACGGGAACGGCGCATGCAATGCGAAGATGGCGAGAAAGGCCAGCGCCGCAAGCGTCCGCAGCAGTCCGTTTTTTAAGGCCCGCGAGCCGATGCGATACGCGGCAAACAGCACGATGGCGGTGACAGCGGGCTTGATGCCATAAAGCACACCGGCCACCGCCGGAACCTGGCCGAAGCTCAGGTATATCCAGCTTAGCAGGATCAACAGGAACAGCGACGGCAGAATAAACAACAGCCCGGCGACCACGCCGCCCCAGGTGCGATGCATCAGCCAGCCGAGATAAACCGCGAGTTGCTGCGCTTCAGGCCCCGGCAATAACATGCAGTAATTCAGCGCATGCAGAAAGCGTTTTTCTGAAATCCAGCGCCGCCGCTCGACCAGTTCCTGATGCATGATGGCGATTTGCCCGGCAGGGCCGCCGAAGCTGATGAAGCCGAGTTTGAGCCAGAAGCGGAAAGCCTCGCCGAAGCTTACGGGTTGCGGTCGTTCCATGGTTTTTCCTTAATCGATTGCGTCATAGAATTTTCTTTGGTGGACGCGAATGAATTCGCGCCCACAACATGCGACCACACCTATTTTCGGTTTACCCAAATGGCAGTAGCTCCTTAGCTGGCACGCAGTTCCTTAGCCGCAACCAGCAACTCTTCGATAAAGTGCTGGCTATATAAAGGCAAATAGTTGTTTTTCAAATAGGCGATCTTGGTTCTTGAGCTAGGAATGAGATGCGATAAATCCCGCACAACCAGATCATGATCCATCACGGGGTCATACGCCATGCCGGCAATAATGCCGACCCCCATCCCCAGGCGGACATAAGTCTTGATCACGTCGGTATCGGCAGCGGCCAGTACAATATCCGGTTCCGTTCCGGCGTTGTTAAATGCAGCCTCGATATTTGACCGTCCGGTAAAACCAAAGCTGTAGGTAAGGATGGGATAAGAGGCGATCCGTTCAAGAGAAATTTCACCTACGCTCAACGGATGATCATGCGGCACTACCACCGCATGATGCCATTCATAGCAGGGTTTGACGACCAGATCGCTATCTTCGCCGATTTTCTCGGTGCAGATGGCGATATCCGCCTTGCGCGTGTGAAGTTTGTTGATCAGTTGTTGAGGCGATGCCTCAACCATATAAATGCTGACACCCGGATATTTTTCTCTAAAGCGCAGGATGGGTTTCGGCAGAAAATACTTGGCCTGAGTGTGTGTGGTCGCAATATGCAGGACGCCCTGGTTACTGTCGATATAATCGGCCGCTATCGCCTGGATATTGTTTTTGGCCAAGTTGATGGTTGCGACTTCCTCCATGATGCGCCGCCCCAGGGAGGTCATGCCTATCAGTTTTTTACCCTGCCGCTCATATAAAGGAGAACCCAGCTCGGCCTCAAAAAGCTGCAACTGCCGACTGACCGCCGATTGCACGATATGCATTTTTTCCGCAGCCTTTGAAAGGCTGAAATCATTTTCCTGAAGGATGCGAAGCAGTTCAATTTGGCTTAGATTCATTTACTGGGCTGTTCCCTTGTCTAAAATATCCGGTCTAAACCAAATTTTAGCCTCTATTATTTTTTTGAGCTAACGATTAATGAAACCAGTGCGCATGGCGTATCCGCAGATCGACCTTGTCGCCCCTGTTCAGCTGCAAGCGCTTGAACTGGTCATTGGGCATTTCTGCAAAAACGCTGGCCGCTGAATTATTGGAACCATTGTTGACCAGTTCAATACGGATCAGCGCTCCCAAATGTTGCCAGTCTTTCAGGGTAACGAACGCATCGCTATCGGCTTTTGATTTTTCAATAACGATATCATGAGGCCGGACATGGGCGATCTTGCCCCCCTGATGCTGAGTCAATAGCCCTGCTGCCTGCAACCAGTCTGTGTCATGCTGATCCAGATCAAAAACATTGGTCTGCCCGATAAAGCGGGAAACGAAAGCATTGGCCGGATGATCATAAATATCGCTGGGTGAACCTTGCTGTTCGATGCGCCCGTGATTGAGCACCACAACCTGACTGGCGACTTCCATGGCTTCTTCCTGATCATGGGTGACGAAAATACTGGTGACATTCAGATCGTGATGCAAGTTACGCAGCCACTGCCGCAAATCCTTGCGCACACTGGCATCAAGCGCGCCAAACGGTTCATCCAGCAACAATACCGATGGCTCCACAGCCAAGGCGCGAGCCAGCGCGATACGCTGGCGCTGGCCGCCGGAGAGCTGGTCGGGATAGCGGTCATGCAACCAGTCTAGCTGCACCAAGTTCAATAAATCATGCACTTTCTTGCGGATAATCGCTTCGCCCGGCCGCTCGCGGCGAGGCTTGACTCTTAAGCCGAACGCCACATTCTCAAATACCGTCATGTGCCGGAACAGCGCGTAGTGTTGAAAAACAAAGCCGATGCCACGCTGGCTGACATCCTGATCGGTTTTATCCTGACCGCTTAATAACACCCGCCCTTCATCTGCTCTTTCAAGGCCAGCAATGATGCGCAACAGTGTAGTCTTGCCGCAGCCGGAAGGACCTAATAACGCCACCAGTTCACCTTCCGGAATTTCCAGATTAATATGATCCAGCGCGGCAAACGTACCAAATTTTTTACTGATATCAGAAAGTAAAATACTCATAACGGGAATCTCAAAAATAAAATCATTGTGCTTACCGATTGGCTTGTCGCCACTCCAAAGCCGTTTTTAGAATCAATGTCACGATAGCCAAAGCGGCCAGAATCGAAGCACCGGCAAAGGCGCCAATTACGTCATAGTCGTTATAACTGACTTCCACATGCAAAGGCAGTGTATTGGTCATGCCCCGAATATGACCGGAAACCACGGAAACCGCGCCAAATTCACCCATCGCTCTGGCGTTACACAGCAATACGCCGTACAGCAAAGCCCATTTAATATTAGGTATCGTAACGGCCCAGAATGTCTTCCAGCCGCTAGCGCCTAATGAAAGCGCTGCCTCTTCTTCCTGGTTGCCCATTTCCTGCATCAACGGAATCAGCTGCCGCGCCACGAAAGGAAAGGTGATAAACAAGGTAGCCAGAATAATGCCGGGGACAGCAAAGATGATTTTTACATCATGCGCCATCATCCATTCGCCAAACCAGCCCTGCGCGCCGAATAACAGGACGAAAATCATTCCCGAAATAACCGGCGACACTGAAAACGGCAGGTCGATCAACGTGGTCAACAGGCTTTTGCCTTTAAACTCGAAGCGGGTAATCGCCCAGGCGGCGGCAACGCCGAACACCGTGTTCAACGGCACTGTAACCAATGCGGTCAACAAGGTCAGATTGATAGCGGCCAGCGTATCGTCCTGGGATAACGCCGACCAATAGGCCGCTACGCCTTTGGATAAGGCTTGAAAAATGACCAGGCCTAAAGGCAGGCATATAAACAGACTGATAAAGCCGACTGCAATAGCAATCAAGCTCCATCTGACCCAGTCGGCATCTTGCAGAGCCTGCTGTTGACGCACAACCAATCTGGCCGGGTTTATGGGTTGGGTAATGGCACTCATATTCGAATCATCCTTATATTTGTCCGGAGCGCTTACGCACCCAGTATTGCAGCAAATTAATCATCAACAGCAGCACGAACGAGATGACCAGCATCGTCAAGGCAATGGCAGTGGCTCCGCTATAGTCGTATTGTTCCAGTTTGGCCACAATCAACAGCGGCACAATTTCCGACACATAGGGAATATTGCCGGCAATAAAGATGACCGAGCCGTATTCACCCACTCCCCTGGCAAAAGCCAGCGCGAAACCGGTCAGCAAGGCAGGGAAAACATTCGGGAAAATGATTTTGCCAAAGACTTGCAGGCGCGTGGCGCCCAGACTTGATGCGGCCTCTTCCAACGCTGGTTCAAATTCCAGCAATACAGGTTCGACGGTGCGCACTACAAACGGGATGCTGATAAAAATCAACGCCATCACGATACCCAGTGGCTTAAAAGCCACCTGTAGGCCAAACGTATCAATCAGAAATTTACCAAGAAAACCGCTGGGCTGGAAAATAGTTGCCAACACAATACCGGCAACTGCCGTCGGCAGCGCAAACGGGAAATCGATCAAGGCATGAAAAAAACGCTTGCCGAAAAATGAATACCGCACCAACACCCAGGCGACAATAAAGCCAAAAAAACCGGCAATAAACGCCGCAAACAACGCGGTGGAAAAACTGACGCGAAACGAATCCAACACACGCTTGCTGGTAATGATATGGACATAATCATCCCAATTCAGCTCAAAACTTTTAAACACCAGAGTACTTAACGGGATTAAAACCACCAGACTTAAATAGATCAGGGTGAACCCGATGGTCGGGCGAAAACCCGGCATAATACTGCTTTGTGACATTACCTCACTCCACTATTGATTGAGCTTCAAATACATATTGTTATACACAAATCCGTCATACCCGCCGAGAAAACAAGTATCCAGCACCAAGGTGGCGAGCTTAAATACTTCCTTGTGCCAGCGTCATGGATGGCAAGCTCAAATACTTCCTGGTAGCGTGAATTCGCTTCGCTCTCTAGCGGGTCGGCAATCCATGCCGGAATGACGGATTTGCGTATAAAAATATGTCCTAAATGGTGCCCCATATCCATCAACTTAAGGAATACAGCACCATGAAGACACGAAGTGAAAGCCAGGGTAAAAACTTCGTGTCTTCGTGGTTAATTAATCTACTTAACTTGATACCTAATGGTGGGCAAAAAAGCCTGCCCACCTTACATTTCTATAAGCTACTAACAAAAAAAGGCGGATTATTTTCCCGGGCCGTATATCTGGTCAAACACGCCGCCATCAGCAAAATGCTTGTTCTGCGCGACATTCCAGCCACCGAGTTGATCGATTTTCACTAACTCCAATGGCTGAAATTGTTTGGCATACTTGGCAGCAATTTCTGGATCGGTAGGGCGATAGAAGTTTTTCCCGATCAAATCTTGACCTTCTTTGCTGTACAAATATTTCAAATATTCCGTCGCTACTTCCGTAGTACCATGCTTGCGCGCCACATCATCAACTACGGTGACTGGCGGCTCTGCCAAAATACTCAATGACGGCGTAACAATTTCAAACTTGTCCGCGCCGAATTCACCCAAAGCTAAATAGGCTTCGTTTTCCCAGGTAATCAGCACATCGCCAATTTCCCGTTCAACAAAACTGGTGGTGGAACCACGAGCACCGGTATCCAGCACAGCAGCGTTTTTGAATAATTTGCCGACAAAATCTTTAGCCGCCGCCTCATCGTTATTGTTATGCTTGAGCGCATAAGCCCATGCTCCCAAATAGTTCCAACGCGCGCCACCGGAGGTTTTTGGATTCGGCGTCACTATGCTTACGCCGGGTTTGACAATGTCATTCCAATCCTTAATGCCCAGCGGATTCCCCTTGCGCACGAGAAATACAATAGTCGAGGTGTAAGGCGAGCTGTTGTTAGGTAGCGAACTTTGCCATTTTTCCGGGATTAGTTTGCGTTTCTGATATAACTGGTCGATGTCATAGGCTAGCGCTAAGGTAACCACATCGGCTTCCAGCCCTTCCAGCACAGCGCGCGCCTGCTTGCCGCCTCCTCCATGGGATTGATTGATGGTGACGTTATCACCGGTTTTGGCTTTCCAGTATTTGGCGAAAGCTGCGTTGTATTCCTTATACAGCTCACGTGTCGGATCATAGGATACGTTGAGCAGATTGATATCCGCTGCTGCCCGCACCTCACTGGCTGCCAATACGGCTAATACGGCCGCAAAGACGATGTTGGTCAGATTTTTATTCATAGGTAAAATTCCTTATGTCAGGTTGTTTAAAACGCTAATTGAAAACGAGTTGCGAAGACTTGTTCGTTAGGACGGTCGGCGCCTTTGGACGCGCCGCCATCGAAAGATACATTTTCGTAATCCGCCCGAATGAGAGCATTGCTGTTAAGGAACCAGTTGGCGCCTAACGTCCAGGCTTTGGCTTTGGAAGCCGACTGGTTCGGATCAACAATTTTGAAAGTATCGTTATCT
>JBAZTN010000092.1:0-11583 GCA_041661895.1 Methylobacter sp.
CTTTGGAGCGTCCAAGTGCTTCATCCTCTGCTGTACTGTTTGCTGCCCCAGCAGCGCAGGCATGCGCCCTAATCACCGAGCCATCCATAGAAACATCCTGTAAATCAGCATGTTCAGAAAAATGGCCAAGTAGTTTCTCCCAGGCGCCATTTGCACACCAACGCGAAAATCGCTTGAAGACGCTGTTCCACTTGCCATGCGTTGGCGGTAACACCCGCCACTGTGACCCCGAGAGCAATATCCACAGGGATGCGCTAATAAATAGCCTGCACGTATCGGGTAAGCCAACATGAATCCCCGCTAGCTTCTTTAAATTTGGTAATAGTCTTACCCACTCTTCATCGCTTAACTCTATTCTGCTCATGCCATCCAAAACGGTAAATTCTACCTGATTGGTGAAACGTCAACAGAACCTAGGAAAATAGGTTTTTATACGAATTTCGTATTCAGATGAAAGTCGAGCTTTGCCGGATTACCGGTGATGCCAGCAGTTTCATTAAACATTATCTTCTATCCATCACCTATCCCGCTGGGCTCACGCGAAACATTCAATTTGGGTTGCGGGGGTTGTAATACACATCAACGTTGCGATATATGGCTGGTTTCTTCATCGAATTTGGATTTTTCGATTAAAGAGCAGTCTATAGCCAACAAAAAACCTAAAGACAGAGGCGATATTGTATTTACAGTTTAGCCTTCACTTCTTTGATTTTGAAACAAAAAGGCCAGATAAACCGGCCTTTTCTTTTAATCGTTTATTGAAAAACTTATTGCAACAGGTCGAGAACCTTCTTTTTGGCTTTTTGTTTTGCCTTGCTCTCGGCTGCTTTAGCGGCTTCATCGGAAGACTTTGGAATGCTTTCAACCTGACCTTTAAGCTTTTCCGCGGCCTCGATGTCTTTCTTGGTTTTTTCCGGAACAGCTTTATTCAGCTTTTGCTTTGCCTCCTCCTTCGCTTGTTCTTTAAGTGCATCCGGCGCATTTTCGACGCTTTCTTTCAATTCCTTGGCCTTTTCCAGAATCTGACTTTCTGCTTCGGCACCTTTAACAGCCTCTTTGGGAGTAGCAGGAGTCGTAGGAGTAGCAGCCTCTTTGGGAGCTGCAGTAGTAGCGGTATCTTTCAGAACTTGTTTGGCGGCTTTTTCAAGTACATCTTGTTCGGCCAATGCTGAACCAGATGCAACCAAAAATGAAATCAGTAAGAGAGTTTTGTTTCGCATGGTACGTTCCTCGGTGAGTCGTTATCGGAGGTTACAGAATAGTAAAATTATCTGAACAGTTAATGAACCGTTTTTAAAAAGCTAAAATAAACCAAAATGTTTATTTAAATTCATAACCGTATATCTCTTGTTTACGAACCACGACAAATCCGTAAAACCACTTACAAACACCGATTTTGATGATTTTCAGGCTTTATTCAGGCTTATCCAAGGCGTCTGAAAAATCAATCAACCAGGGATCATGAAAATAGTTTGTTATGAGGTAAGCGCCCAGATTCACCCACTGCACTTTCCCGTCCAATATCGCTGAATCCGAGGTAATAGCGACTTTATGGCTGCTCATAATGGCCTGATCGGGATTTTCAATTAATTCTGCCTGCCAGTTCCAGTGATGAGCCCTGGCAATGTCCCGCACCATATCCGCCAGCCGCCCGCTGTTGGAGACGGGTTTGTCAAACAGCCACAGCACGCTTGCAGGAGAAAAGGATTGCAGCACATTGCCAATGAGCTCAATCGCCTGCCGGGTTTCATGCACCTGCCGGTAAGTTCCATGAATACTGGCAATGTCCCGTATACAGCCATCGCAGCAACGCAACAATAATCCTCCCGCCATAGCCGTTTCAACGGTAATAATCAGATTAAATCCGTCAATAACCAATTGCCGGTCTTTAATTTGCTCAATCTCAAGGCACTTTATTTTTCTTAACTGCCGGTTAATATTCGAACAGGCTGCCCTGGTAATCGCCAGACGTTGACGTTTTGCCAGCTGATGGTGGTCGCCCACCAGTCGAACAACCGAATGCCGCGCATAGCCGCGATTAAGCAGCCAGCAGAATTCATAAACCGCATCATGCAAGCGAAGAAATTGTTCGCCGCTGAATAACGATTTGTCATTCAAATGCATGCTGCGATGTCTTTGTTCGTGAGTATTCATATAATCAAAGGCCAGCACAATTCAGAACTTGATTCATAATAAAACATCCGCCCATAATGAAACAGCACTCAACATGAAGCAGAAGATTTATAACACACACTAATGAGAGATTTAGACGAACTTTTTGAGGCGCTCTCAAAGTCCGCTTTCCGCGCCAAATTTCACCTCCAAGGCAAAGATCTTGTTTATTTGCATACCAAAGGACTGCCAACGGTTATTGTTCATGCCGAAGACTTTATCTCAAAGCGCCTGGCGCCTGCGGCGCCTAAAAATGATGGCAAACAAACCCCTTTTCGGGGACACCCGGTTTTTGTGGCGCAACATGCAACAGCATGCTGCTGTCGCGGTTGCCTGGAAAAATGGCACAGGATACCGAAGGGCCGCGCGCTTGCTCCGGATGAAGAAGCCTATGTGATCAAAGTCCTTGAACGGTGGCTGCATAATGAAATGGGAAAGGCCTCTTAACAACTCCGCTAACCGGCCAGCACAAGTCATTCATTAACCGTATTTCCTTCGTGACGAGCTTATCGAGCGCTTTATCCAACGCTTCCACCGCGCCTATATAGGTGTTTGTACGAATTGCGCATTCAGTTCGAACATTGCTATTTTGATAAAAAACATGCAGAAACTGAATAATTACTTATTAAGCATCATTGTCAAAAGCGTAAAGGGGATAACTTATGAAAGTATATTTTGCGGAGTTTTTAGGGACATTCTGGCTGGTTCTTGGCGGGTGTGGAAGTGCCGTGTTGGCAGCGGCGTTTCCTGATGTCGGCATCGGTTTGCTCGGGGTTGCGCTGGCTTTTGGTTTAACTGTACTCACTATGGCTTACGCAATCGGGCATATCTCCGGCTGCCATCTGAATCCGGCGGTTTCTGTAGGACTCTGGGCTGGCGGTCGTTTCCCGGCAAGCCAATTGCTGCCTTACATCGTCGCTCAAGTAATGGGCGCTGTTGTTGGTGCAGGTGTTCTTTATCTTATCGCCAGCGGCAAGGCAGGCTTCGATGTTTCAGCCGGCTTCGCTTCCAATGGTTATGGCGCCCATTCGCCGGGAGGTTATTCCTTGTTTGCGGCCCTGGTCTCTGAAGTTGTTATGACCATGATGTTTATACTCGTCATTCTCGGTGCGACCGACAAACGCGCACCGCAAGGACTGGCTCCTATAGCTATCGGTCTTTGCCTTACCCTGATTCACCTGATAAGCATTCCAGTAACCAATACTTCCGTAAATCCTGCACGCAGCACAGGTGTCGCCGTATTCGTTGGTGACTGGGCTGTTGCACAGCTGTGGTTATTTTGGGTGGCGCCGATCGTCGGCGCTGTACTCGGTGCGTTAATCTATCGGTTCATTGGTAGCACGGAAGATTGAAACGTATCATGCCTAATAATCGCGCTTGGGGAGAGGGAACTCCCTTCAAGCGGAGTGCCAACCAGGCAATAGCAGCCCAATAAAGCTAAAATGGCAGCAAGGAATTGAGATACCCAATAACAACTTTGACGGTATATTAATAATTCTTCCATATCCTCATGATCTATCGACTCTTGGCAGACTTTGTTCTTATTCTCCACCTCCTGTTTATCGGATTCGTCATTTTTGGTGGCCTCATCACACTTCGCTCTCCCTGGATTGCACTGGCTCACATACCGGCTGCCTGCTGGGGAACATTCATTGAATTGACAGGAAAGGTATGCCCACTTACGGTGGTGGAAGTCGAGCTTCGCCGAATTGCCGGTGATGCCGGCTACTCGGATAGCTTTATTGAACATTATCTTCTGTCCATAATCTATCCCTCCGGGCTCACCAGAAACATTCAGTTTGGCTTGGCGGCGAGTGTAATACTCATCAATGTTGCTGTATACGGCTGGTTTCTTTACCGAATGTGGGTTTTTCGATCTAAATAGGTACAAGAAGAAGATCGCTAGGCGTTTCTGTTATATTAGGCGTAATTTTGTCAGCCCTAATTCCCAAGCTTAATATATGAACCACCCTACCATACCCGCCACCGAGGCTTTTAGACTGCTTAGCACCAATAATCAAATGGCCGTCATTGATGTAAGATCGGAGGGGGAATATGAAAAGGCGCAATTTGAAAACACGGTAAATATTCCGATACTTTCAGACGCCCATCGCCATGATGTAGGGCTTATCTATAAGACCGAAGGCTCAGAATCCGCCAAGGAACTTGGACACAAACTGGTCAGCGGAGTTTACAAAGAGCGGATGATTCAGCAATGGTGCGAGTCAATTAAATGTCATCCCCAGCAACCTGCTTTGATCTTTTGCTGGCGCGGCGGATTGCGATCCCGGTTAGCCCAAGAGTGGGTATATCAACAAGGGATTGAAGTATTACGGGTTGATTCCGGCTATAAAGGTTTAAGGCATGAAGCCCTTAAGGCCTTAGAAAATCCTGTCCCCTTTGTTATTCTTTCCGGAATGACGGGTTCGGGAAAAACCCGCTTGATTCACAAGCTCCGGCACTTTGTCGATCTTGAAGGTCTTGCCAACCATAGAGGCAGCGCTTTTGGATCGTATTTTGGAGTAAGCCAGCCTCAGCAAGCGACGTTTGAAAACAAGTTGGCTCTATCACTTTATCAAGTTACTGATAACTACGTGCTTGAGGATGAAAGCCCCAATATTGGCCGATGTCACCTACCTGATATGTTTTATGCTCGTATGGTCTCAGCGCCGATGGTGATGATCGAAACGCCAGCCCGGATCCGGGCATTGGAAATCTTCAAGGAATATATCCAAGCCCCTTTTGCAGGCGGCATGCCGTTGCATGAACTGGAAATCAGCTTTGCAAAAAATGTAGACCGGATTAGAAATAAGTTGGGCGGCTTGGAGTGCGATAACATTAAGAACTTGCTGAGCCAATCATTTCAATTCGATGCGCTGAATGAAGACTACACAGGCGCCTATCTCGACTGGATTGAGCGCCTGCTGACACACTATTACGACAAACTTTATATCCATTCACTGTCTTTAAAGGCACGGAAGACCTTGTTTAAAGGAACCTGGCAGGACTGTTTGGCCTTTTTGACGTGGCTGCATGATGAATAAAAACTCAACTCCGATAGTTTCAGACCTGGTTTTGCTCGGCGGCGGGCATGCCAATATTCAGGTCCTGAAAATGCTGGCCATGAATCCGATTGGCGGGCTTAGGATCACCTTGATATCTGACCAGACCCATTCGCCGTACTCCGGCATGATACCCGGCTATCTGGCGGGCTATTATTCCTATGAAGACTGTCATTTCGATTTAAGACGAATCTGCGAGGAACTCGGCCAGCGTTTTATCAAGGCCAAAATCATCGGCATCGATCCGCAAAGAAAAAAAATCCGGCTGGAGAACAGGTCGGAAGTCAGTTACGACTGCGCGTCCATTAACGTGGGCATAGAGCCTAAAAGCATAGATAACTCATCAACCAAGGCAGCTTTAAAACTAATCCCGCTTAAGCCGATTTCCAGGTTTATCGCGCATTGGGAGCGGTTGATGGCCGACCTTAAGGGCTATAAAGGTAGCGAATCGCTACGGATTGCCGTGGTCGGGGCCGGCGCATCCGGCGTTGAAATCTCGATCATCCTGAAAATGTTGATCGACCAACATAAATGGAATGCCGAGGTGAGCCTTATACACCGGCATGAATTCCTGGTCTCGGCAAAAGACCTTGTAGCCCAGAAAAAGCTGTCAGAAACACTCCAAGAGCTGGGCATCAAAGTCTTGCAAAACACGCTGGCGCTTCAGGAACAGGAAAATGGCCTGGTGCTTGAAGACGAACAAGGTCTGGTTCAGACTAAGGATTTTTATCGGGTGCTGACGGCTACCCAAGCCTCCGCGCCGAAGTGGTTTAAAGACTCAGGACTACCGGTGAGTCAGAACGGTTTTTTAAAGATCACCGGAAATCTGCTGGTGGAAAATGAACACGCCCTGTTTGCCGCCGGCGACTGCATACACTTTTCGCCGTTCCCGTTGAAAAAAGCGGGCGTTTATGCCGTGCGGCAAGGCATGGTGCTTGAGCACAACATTCGCGCCTATTTTACCGGCAAATCCGAGTTAAAGACCTTTCACCCCAAGAAAAACGTGCTGTCTTTAATAACCATAGGCGACCGCAAAGCCCTGGTTCATCAAGACAGCGCATCCATCCTCAGGTGGATGTGGCCTTCATTGTTGTGGACGGTTAAGGACGGAATCGACAGGCGCTTTATGAAGCGGTTTCAGGCCAGGACTTTCAGCGCAAAGCCCCAGCATTTTAATAAAGTCATGCCCGAGCCCAAGAGCACGCTGGTTCCCAACGATTGGGAAAGCAATACCTGCGGCGGCTGCGGCAGCAAGCTTGGGGCTTCCACGCTAGCGCTAAGCCTGAATAAGCTGGACATCCCCGAAGACGACGCTGTTTTGCTGGGCGTCAAAGATGGCGAAGACTGCGCGTTGACCCGATTTTCCGAGCATACCCTGTGCCTGCAAAGCATCGATCAGTTTCGGTCTTTTATTTCAGACCCCTATTTGCTAGGCCAAATTGCCACCCAGCATGCCTTAAGCGACATCTATGCGATGGGCGGCGTTGCCAAGACCGCGCAGGTTGGCCTGACGCTCGAAGCCGCGAACAGGAAAATTCAGCAGGAAGATATTTTTCAGGTTATGTCGGGCGTGCTGGATATTCTGACCCAAAGCGCGGTCTCACTGGTCGGCGGCCATACCGGCGAGGGATCGGAGCTTGCAATATCACTTGCAGTCCAGGGCGAAGTCGCGCCAGAGCGAATTTTAAGAAAACATCTCAGTAAACCCGGCAACCGGCTGATACTGACCAAGCCCATCGGCACCGGCGTAATCTTCGCCGCTAATATGCTTGCCCAGGCCAACGGAAAACTGGTGGATGAGGCGCTTTCAAGCATGCTGCAATCCAACAAAACAGCCATGGAAACCATCAAAACCTTTGCGGTTTCCGGCTGCACAGATATTACCGGTTTCGGCCTGCTGGGCCATGCGTTTGAAATGCTGGGAAAAAGCAGCGATAACGCTTTGGGCATTAAAATCGACTACCTGGCGATACCCACGTTCGACGGCGTCGGCGAGTTATTCGCAAAAGGCTATTATGCCTCTATTGCTCATGAAAACTATGAGTCTTTAAGCGTCGTACTGAGTGCCGAGGTGAGCAATCAAAAATTCCCTGCGCTTTTTGATCCCCAAACCAGCGGCGGACTCTTGTTTTCAGTGCCATCTCATCAGACAGAAGCATGCCTGAAAGCTCTTCATAAAAACAACGTATCCAGGGCCTGTGTCATAGGCGAAGTTATCGATGAGCAGAAAATAGTAATTCATTAGTGAATATTGATATGCAATACTTTTTTCAGAAGACAATTTCTGACTGCATGCCGGATAAGCAGAATAACCTACCTCGAATTTAAAATTCACGCTATCAAACGATAAGTATTTGTACATATTGAACAAATAATTTGTTTCCTTTAGCCTTTATTTGCTTCTGCCAGTCCAACTGACTTATTTAGGTACACCGCTAATGCAAGCCTCACGCGCTCGCAAATCCACGCGAGAGTCCAGCACGGAGAAACCGCCAACCTAGGTACTTTCCGACCTACTTTGGGTGGCCATTTGTTTACTGGCCTGTTTCCGACGACACGGTGCTGTAACCTGAGCCGACTGCTGTCATTGCGCTGATCCGCTCTTGCTGCAAAGAGGACAATACTATGGATCTTAATGAACACCCTACCGTCAAGATGTTACGCGCCAGGGATGCCGGTGAAGATGTCAATGCGAAAGCCACGCGCACGCTGCAGGCCGATTGGCTGCGGCAACTGGCCATGGATTGCGGCGCTGACGATGCTGGCCTGATTGATATCGACCTGCCGGCTCTGGACCCGCAGCGCACGGAGATTCTGGAGCGCTATCCCTGGACGAAGACGTTGCTTAGCTTCGTCGTCCGTATGTCGCGCGAGCCGGTGCGCAGTTCTGCGCGATCCGTCGCGAATCTCGAGTTCCATAACACCGGCGACCTGGTAGATGAAGTAAGCCGTCATATCGTCCTGAGTCTGGAGGAAACCGGCATACGGGCGGTCAACCCCGCAATGGGCTTCCCGATGGAGATGTACCAGTTTCCCCACGGCGGCGCCTGGGTGGTTTCGCACAAGCCGGTGGCAGTGGCGGCGGGGCTGGGCCATATGGGCATCCATCGCAATGTCATCCATCCCAAATTTGGCAACTTCATCCTGCTCGGGACCGTGCTGATCGATGCCGAGACCACGGCGCAGGACGGGCCGCTCGATTACAACCCCTGCCTAGAGTGCAAACTCTGCGTGGCAACTTGCCCGGTGGGCGCCATTGCACCCGATGGCGGCTTCAACTTCTCGGCATGCTTCACGCACAACTACCGGGAATTCATGGGTGGTTTCACCGATTGGGTCGAACAAGTGGCGGACAGCAAGGACGCCATGGATTACCGCAAGCGCATCAGCGGGCCGGAAACCGCTGCCATGTGGCAAAGCCTGTCGCACCGTGCCAATTACAAGTCCGCCTATTGCATGGCGGTTTGCCCGGCCGGCGAGGATGTGATAGGTCCCTATCTCAGGGATCGCAAAGCTCACCTGCAGGAAGTCGTCAAGCCGCTGCAGGATAAACCGGAACCCGTTTATGTGATCAAGGACTCTGACGCCGACACGTTTGCCCGAAAAAAATGCCCAAACAAGACCGTCAAGCACGTCGGCAATGCGCTTCAACCGCGCACCATCGACGGACTGCTGGCTACCATGCCCCTGGTGTTCCAGCCCACCCAATCGCGGGGCTTGAATGCCACTTACCATTTCACCTTCACCGGTGCTGAACAGCGCGAGGCGACGATCGTCATCCGGGACCGCACGCTCCGCATCCAGAAAGGCCTGATGGGTACACCGGATCTGCACGTGGCGGCGGATACTCGCACCTGGCTTGGCTTCCTGGCCAAAGAGCGCAACCTAGCGTGGGCGCTGGTGCGCAGGAAAATCCGTCTCAAAGGTTCACCCAGACTGCTGGTCGCTTTCGGCAAGTGTTTCCCTAGCGCCGGCGTTCGACACGAGCCAACCGAAATCGTGCCGCAAACCTCCACTCTGCAACGTGAACCGGTCCTTTACCGGCAGAATGATGCGGCCACCGGCAAAATCAAATGGCAGGGTATGTTAACCGTGTCCGAGATCAGCGAGGTCGCGCACCAGGTCAAGACCTTTAGGCTAGTTAATCCGGCCGGGGGCGAGATTCCATTCCAGTATCTGCCCGGACAGTTTCTGACGCTGGACATCGAGCCTCGCGGCATACCCACTCGTCGCTCGTATACCATCGCCTCCACGCCGACTTGGCGGGACCGCATCGAGATCACTGTCAAGCGCGAGGAGCACGGCCTCGTCTCAGGTTGGCTGCACGATGAGCTTAAACCTGGCGATTCCCTCAAGCTGTTGGCGCCGAACGGAACCTTCATTTTCACCGGCGATAACGCGCCGTCCATCGTCCTGATAGGCGGAGGCGTCGGTATGACTCCATTGATGAGCGTGGCACGCTACCTGACCGACAGCCAATGGCCGGGAAACATACACATGCTGCTGAGCTTTCGCGAGCCAGGCGACTATTTGTTCAGGGAGGAAGTCGCATCGCTACAGTCGCGCAACCCGAACCTGAAGGTCACGGTCACACTGAGCAATCCCGGCGAGGAACCCTGGTTAGGGCCGACGGGACGCATCGACAAGGCCTTTCTGGAACGCACCATTCCTAATCCCGCCGATCAGCGAGTCCACCTCTGCGGTCCGCCGCCGATGATGGACGCGGTGAAAGCCGCGCTGAGCGATCTTGGCGTCCCTACTTCCCAGATCAAGACGGAAGCGTTCGGGACTATCAAGCGCGACCCCACTGCCGTTGGCGCCCACACCGGAGCCGTGGCCGGACGCATCCAGTTCCAACGGTCGCAAGTCGGCGCTGCAGCACTGGAAGGCACCACGATTCTCGATACGGCGGATGAGGCCGACGTATACATCGACAGCGCGTGCCGCTCCGGCACCTGCGGCTTGTGCCGCGTGAAACTGCTTTCGGGCAAGGTTCACATGGCAGTCGAAGATGCTTTGACGGAAGATGAAAAAACGGACGGCTACATTCTGGCGTGCCAGGCCGAAGTCGAAACCGATGTGGAAATCGATGCTTGATAGGAGTTATTAATAATGAGCAACGTTCTATATGCACTCTCTATACTGATCGCAATGGGCATAGGCCTGCCAGTCATTTCCCTTGCTGTCGAGGCATTGCGCCAAAGTCCCTCAACCCCAAAGCAATTACGGTGGGCGCCCGACATTCCGATCCAATATGCCGAGGTGAATGGTCTTCGGCTTCGCTACATTACGGCAGGACATGGCCCCGTCCTGGTTCTGCTGCATACGCTGAGAACGCAGCTTGACCTCTTCGAGAAGATCGTGCCCGAGCTGGCCGGGAATTTTACCGTGTATGCGTTCGACCTGCCTGGGCATGGCTATTCGGACATCCCCGATGCAAAATATGACGCCACATTTTTCGCCGACGCGGTTGAAGGTTTCCTCGAAATCCTCAATTTACGTGATGTGATACTCGCAGGCGTTTCCATCGGAGGAGCCATACCGCTGATCGTCGCCGCCCGCAATAATCCACGTGTTGCCCGGGTTGTCGCAATCAATCCCTATGACTATATGCAAGGCCGCGGCATGGCGCGCAGTACTGTCCTGACATGGCTTGTGGTTGCAGCCGCTGACATCCCCGTTCTCGGCGAAACGGTGATGCGCCTTCGGAATTTTTTCATCATGAAAAACGTGTTCGAAGGCGGCGTGTCCGATCCGCGCAGCATACCACCGCCACTGCTAAAAGAGATGTATTTGGCAGGCAACCGGAAAGGTCATTACCGGGCTTTTATCAGCCTGCTTCGAAACGCCGAAAGCTGGCAGCTGGCGACCAAGAACTATGCCCGCATCAGGGTTCCGGTCCTCTTCCTCTGTGGCAGCCAGGACTGGGCCAGACCCGATGAACGAGAACATGATCGCCGGCTTGTGCCGGGAGCCGACATGGTGACGGTCGAGCATGCAGGGCATTTCCTGCCCCTGGACAGACCCGATGAGGTCATCAGGCACTTGCGCGAGTTTTACCGGCGCCACGCGGCATCACCCCCTGCCGACAAACATTAGACGATCCGAAAATTACCGAACAAAGCCATACGCATCGGTGGAAGCAAATACTGCCGTTCAAGCTTTCGGTAACCTCGAAAATGGTAACTCACACCGAAAGGAGTTTTGAAATGCCTATATCGCAACTTTCCAGCACTGACAATCATCCCCGAAAACGCATCCAGATACTCGATGCCGAGATGAGCTATATCGATGTCGGCGCAGGCGACCCTATCGTTTTTCTGCACGGCAACCCGACATCCTCCTATAT
>JBAZTN010000093.1:0-11350 GCA_041661895.1 Methylobacter sp.
CCTTTGATCAAGCATCTTGTTTTACGCGGGACGCGTTTATGACAAGATTGGTGCTTTCAGTCAGCTCACTTTTGACGGTGTTAGCGACCGATTGGCTCTGGATAACACCGATATCCGTTTTGCCGATCAATTAGATTTGTTTGATACCCCCATTACTTACGGTATCTCAGTAAATAACAACCCCACCGTACAGGACTTATGGAATACCACTCCCGCCTGGGGATTCCCTTATACAGGAAGTGCCTTACAACCAACTCCCGGAACAACAGCATTACTTGACGGAGCACTTTCCACGCAGGTAGGCGGTGCCACGGCTTACACAATGATCAATAATCTGTTGTATTTGGAAGCGGGCGGGTATGCCTCACTTGCAAACAATATGCAAAAAGGTTTAGGTGTGGCTGATGCCGCGCAACAGCAAATTGATGGTGGAGCACCTTATTGGCGTGCCGCTCTGCAACATGACTGGAAAGGACATTATTTCTCGCTGGGTCACTACGGGATGATTGCCGATGTCTTTCCAGGACGTGATCGTAGCAATGGCACTGATCATTATACGGATGTCGCTGTCGATGTCACCTACCAGTTCATGGGCAATACTAAGCATATCTTTGAAACCAAAACGACTTACATTTACGAAGATCAAAAGCTAACGGCGAGTCGGCTTGCAGGTGGCGTTGATTCTAATGCCAAGACCTATCTGACGACCTTTAAGTTCAATACCGCTTATACCTTTGATCAGACCTACGGCGCCACTTTTGCTTATAACCGAACAACAGGCTCAAAAGATACGGCTCTTTATTCGGATTTTGGTTTAACCAGGCCAAACAGTGAATTTTATACGGCAGAGCTGGTTTATGTGCCGTTTGGCAAATCCACTTCGTATTCCAATCTGCTGAATTTACGCACCAGCCTGCAATATATTGGTTATTCTAAATTCAATGGTACAAATAGTTTTGCTAGTGAAAACAACACCTTCATGGTGAACGGTTGGTTGGCGTTCTAATTTGATTTAACGAGACAGCTTACCGTGATACTACATCTTCCATCTTCCATTTTCTGAGGTGATGACAACTTCTTCATCACCGTTAGGTTGAGCTTGTTCGGTTATCTCAAAAATTGCGGGCAAGGCAAAAGCGACCTTGCCCGTAACTGCTCTCAGAAAATTTAACAATCACACTATTCCCTCCCCATTGTTCAGGAATCTTTATGTTCAAAGAACGTTACGAAAGAAGAAAACCTTATACGCGCTTTAAAGACATTTCCGTCAGCGAAAGAATTTTAAATACTGTGTTCCTGCTTACCATAGGACTCGGTTATCTGATGGCTCTTGCTAATATGTATTACACCCATCAGGGCCTTGACGGTAAAGCTGGACTCTCAATTGAAGATGTCGTCATCAGTTATCACGGATCAAGCAGTCAAACACGATTGGGCACTGCCATTAGAGGCATTATGGAGCCTAACCTGAGATATAAAAGCGACCAAGATGTCATTTTGCAATGGATAGAACATGGCGCTGAAGAACCGGAATATAACGAGAAAATTGCCCCGATATTAAATCGTGACTGTGTGTTGTGTCATACGCCCAGCATTAACCCTTCTTTACCGGATTTAACGCATTACGTGACCGTCTCCGAAGTTGCACATGCAGGCGGCGCAACATTACCGACTTTAGTTCGTGTATCTCATATTCATTTATTTGGCATTGCCTTTATCCTATTTTTTATCGGCAAAATCTTTTTGCTTTGTGATCTCAATGTTTACGTAAAAAGAGTGGCGGTGGTGATTCCTTTTGCTGCAATGCTATTGGATGTCCTGTCGTGGTTTATTACCAAGTCCACTCCCTCATTTGCCTATGTGGTTGTTTACAGCGGGGCGTTAATGGGACTTTCTATGGGCTTGCAGATTCTACTCAGCATCTATCAGATGTGGTTTTACTCGAGGAAAATAGCTGACAGTTGATTTTTAAAAGACAGCAAGGTTGAGATTTTTGATGGATTACTGGAAGTTTTATAAATTGACTGTTGTTAATGGCTAATTTTAAGTGTCAAAGACTGTAGACAATTTTTCCGCTACAGGTGCAAATCAACCGCTGATTGGTTGTTTTGCACAGCCCATTTTCTTTTTTATCCCGTAATAACTGAAAAATTATTATAAATAAATAGTGTAATCATGGCGTTATAAAATAGCGACAGGTTGGCACAATAATCGCATATGACTCGTTAGAAACATTTTTTAAAACGAGGCAAATAATGAATGATGCATCCCTGTCTGTAATACCAAAAACCGGTTTAGCCGGTTTGAAAGAAAACTGGCGCAGTGATTTACTGTCCGGATTTCTGGTTTTTCTTATTGCGTTACCTCTGTGCTTAGGCGTATCGATGGCTTCCGGCTTTCCGCCGTCAGCAGGTATTCTCACTGCTATTATTGGCGGGATAGTGGTTTCGCGCATCAGCGGATCATTTTTAACTATCAATGGCCCTGCTGCCGGTTTGATTGTGGTGGTGTTGGGAGCTGTTCAATCGTTGGGTGAAGGCGATGCCATGGCGGGCTACCGTTACACGCTGGCTGCCATAGTGGTTGCCAGTGTGTTACAAATCCTGTTGGGCGTTTTTAAAGCCGGTCGGCTTAGTTCGTTTTTTCCTGCATCGGTGGTACATGGTATGCTGGCGGCTATTGGTATTATTATCATGGCCAAACAAATTCATGTCATGCTGGGCGCATCTCCAGAGCCGGGCAGTTTGTTTTCAACCATCGCACAGATTCCACACAGTATTCTTAATCCGAACCCTGAAATTGCCGTTATCGGTTTTTCCGGGCTGCTGATACTAATTATCTGGTCGATGCTGAAAAATCCAACTTTAAAGATGATTCCTGCTCCCATTATTGTGGTGTTGGTAGGCATGGGCTTAGGCCGGTATTTTGATCTGGATCATCAGCATATTTACCTGTTTCTGCCGGATGCCACTTTTTTGCCGCATCATGAGGCAACCATCGGTCCGAAATTTTTAGTCTCTATTTCTGAAAATTTCATGTCCAGTTTTTACTTTCCTGATTTTTCCAAGTTCATGTCGGTTGAATTCTGGGAAGCCGTCGTGAGCATCAGTTTGGTAGGCAGTCTTGAGAGTCTGCTCAGTGCTATTGCAGTGGATAAGCTTGATCCTTATAAACGTCATTCCAATCTTGATCGCGATTTAACAGCAGTAGGTGTTGGTAACTTGGTTGCAGGATTAATCGGTGGTTTGCCGATGATTGCCGAGATCGTTCGTAGTTCGGCCAACGTCAATAATGGTGCAAAAACAGCCTGGGCTAACTTGTTTCATGGCACGTTTTTGTTGTTGTTCGTGGTGCTTTTCCCGCGACTTATCCATAGCATTCCGTTAGCTGCATTGGCTGCGTTGTTGGTGTATACCGGATTTCGTCTGGCTTCGCCTAAAGAATTCGCTAAAGCAATGGGTGTTGGTAAAGAACAGTTGTTTATGTTTGTTGCTACGATTATCGGCGTGTTAGCAACAGATTTACTAGTAGGTGTGGCTATCGGTATTCTGGTTAAATTCGCCATACACATGCTTCGTGGTGTTAGATTAAACAATTTGTTTAAGATTAACTTCGTTATTGAACAGAAAGATGCTGATTCTTTTGTGGTCGCGATAGTGGGGGCTGCAATTTTCTCCAACTTCATGTCTTTAAAAAATGCGCTGGCTAATCTGGAGCATGGCAAGACGGTGATATTTCAATTGAACAACGCTTATATGCTTGATCATACCGTGATGGAATTTATTCATGACTTTCAGCATGACTATGAATCGCGTGGCGGCAAGTGTGTATTTCTTGGAATGGAATATCATGATGCTTATTCAGAACACCCTTTGGCAGTAAGAAAAATGAAACGGAACAACATGAGTCGTCGTAAAAGTGACCATCATGGTGTAAGTTAGGTTTACTCCATTTGACCTTCAGGGATGAAGATCATGCCTCTGGAATGCTGGAAGTTCAGCGCATGATTGATAGCCATTTTTATTGAGAATTTATTATGATCCTTGTATTAGCTTATTGTGCAGTTCTTTTAAGCTTTGCTTCCGGTTTGTTGGCACTGATGATGAATCAGCGACACAATTTGTTGGCGCTTAGTCAATATTGGTTTAAAAAATCTCCTAACAGTAACGAAAATTACCAGTTAGTGATTGATAACGCCCTGGAAGAAAAGCGGTTTCCGATTTTGCTACGGCAATCGGTGTTTGTTTTACTGGGGTTGTCCGGTGTTTTTGCCGTGTTGGCCGGATTGAGTGTGTTAACCAGTAAAGAGATCATTACCGATCAAATCAGTCTAGGCCTGCCGTGGCTACCCTGGCACGTCCGTTTTGACAGCTTGTCCGGTTTCTTTTTTTTAATCATTGGCATTGCCGTCAGTGCTGTTAGTCTCTATGGCCCAGGTTATGTCAAGAGCTATGACGAAAATCACCATCCATTTGCTGTCTTAGGTTTATTTACCGGACTTTTTGTTTCCGGCATGTTGTTGGTGCTGCTGGCCGATGACGCTTTCTTCTTCATGATTGCCTGGGAATTGATGTCGGTAGCCAGCTATTTTCTGGTGGCGTTTCAGCATGAAAACCCGGCCAATCGCCGTGCCGCCTTTATTTATTTACTGATGGCGGAAGTCGGGGCATTAGCCATTATTCTTGGCTTTGGCGTGCTTGCCAGCTTTGCTGACGGATTCACTTTTGATGCGTTACGTAACGCAGAATTATCCTCGACCTGGGCAAGCATCGCCTTTGTGTTGGCGCTGACAGGTTTTGGCATGAAGGCAGGGATCGTCCCTGTTCACGTTTGGCTGCCGGAAGCGCATCCGGTGGCGCCCTCCCATATTTCAGCACTGATGAGCGGAGTGATGCTCAAGGTCGCAATCTACGGACTGATCCGTTTTTGTTTCGATTTGATTGGCGATGTACAGTGGCAATGGGGCTTGGTGTTGCTCGTTCTCGGCACCTTTTCCGCACTGGGCGGGATTTTGTATGCCATGATGCAGCCCAATTTAAAACGTTTACTGGCTTACAGTTCTGTCGAAAATATCGGCATCATCTTTATGGTGCTTGGCCTGTCAATGATTTTCATGGCAAACGGCCATCCGCATTTGGCGGCACTGGGTTTTCTGGCGGCGTTGCTTCATGCCTTCAATCATGCCTTGTTCAAGAACTTGCTGTTTCTGGGGGCAGGCATTATCCACCATCAAACGCATGAACTGAATATCGACATGATGGGCGGACTGATTAAAAAGATGCCGCAAACCAGCATGTTGTTTTTGATAGGCTGCATGAGCATTTCCTCATTACCGTTGTTTAACGGCTTTGTTTCGGAGTGGCTGGCTTTTCAGACCGCCTTGCAGGTCGATGTGCTGGACAATGGCGTGTTACGCAGTTTGATACCGGTCGCCGCTGCCGGATTAGCCCTTACCGCGGCACTGGCAGCCGCCTGTTTTGTCAAGGTATTCGGCTTGATCTTTTTGGGACAGCCCCGTTCGCATCATTCCGATAAAGCCCATGAGATTGAAGACAAAGGCATGCTAGCCGGAACCACATTACTGGCGGGCCTGTGTTTCTTGTTCGGCATTTTCCCCGGCCTGATAATCAACCTGATCAACGGCGTTGCCGGGCAATTATTAGGCGAAACCTTGCCGAATGATGCGGCTTTAGGCTGGATATGGCTGGCGCCGGTTTCTACCAGTCAGGCGTCGTATGCTCCGCCTTTGGTTCTGGTCGGTGCGCTGATTGCCGGCTGCATCAGTATTTGGTATTTACGGCGCAATCCGGCAACGGCGTTACGCAGATCGGATACCTGGGACTGCGGTTTTGGCGGATTAACACCTCGCATGCAATACAGCAGCAGCGCTTTTACCATGCCGTTCCGGCGGATTTTCGCCAAGGTCTGGATGATTGACGAACAGATAGACAAAGACATGCAAGGCGCAATGAATCAGGATGTGGCCGCTATCCGGTATCACTTGGATGTTCAGGATCATAGCTGGCCGCGTTTGTATCAACCTATCGAACGCAGTGTGAACAAGACCGCCAAGGTGGTCGGGCGCATCCAGACAGGAAATATCCGGACTTATCTGGGCTATTCGTTTGCGACGTTAATACTTTTATTATGGGTGATCAGCTAATGACTTGGTTACTGGCAATCTTACAAACCATGCTATTTGTCGCGTTGGCCCCGTTGTTGGCTGGCTGGGTCAAATGCTGCAAGTGTTATTTACAAAACCGCAAAGCGCCTTCTGTTTTTCAGCCTTACCGTGACTTACTCAAATTAACGAATAAACAACCGGTGGTTGCAGAACAGGCTTCGTGGTTATTTATCATAGCGCCGTACATTATTTTTTCCGCAACGGTGCTGGCAGCAACCGTCGTACCTTTGATTGCCTTAGATTTACCGACTTCAGCCACCGCTGATGTGATTGTGATGGTGGGTTTTTTTGCCTTTGCCCGGTTTTTTCTGGCACTGGCCGGCCTGGACATCGGTACCGCATTCGGCGGCATGGGATCTTCGCGGGAGATGACCATTTCATCACTGGCGGAACCGGCGATGTTGATGGCGATTTTTACCCTGACCATGACTGCATCAACGACCAATTTATCATTCGCTATCGGCCATGTGCTCAATGAAGGTTTCATTTTGCGGCCTTCGTTTGTATTTGCCTTGGCTGCCTTGATATTAGTCGCCGTCGCTGAAACCGGGCGCATTCCCGTGGATAATCCGGCTACGCATCTGGAATTGACCATGATTCATGAGGCGATGATTCTTGAATACAGTGGTCGTCATCTGGCGCTGATTGAATGGGCGAGTCAACTGAAACTGATGCTTTATGGCGTGCTGATTGCCAATATCTTTTTCCCCTGGGGCATCGCCGAAACTTTTGGTATTCAAGCGTTAGGCTACGGCTTGCTGACCATCATGGGCAAGCTCGCCTTGTTAGCGATATTCCTGGCGATGGCAGAGACGCTGTTTGCAAAAATGCGCCTGTTTCGGGTTCAGGAATACCTCAGTTTTGCCTATTTGTTAGGGCTGTTGGGCATGTTGAGCCATATCATTTTGGAGGCATCACGCTGATGAATATCGAACAGCAGGATTTTTATACGCAGGCCATTTTATCGTTGGCTGCATTGGTGGGACTCACCTCGTTTCTTATGCTAGGGCAGGGGCGGTTGCTACGGCTTATTTTTGTGTTTGCCTTGCAGGGTTTTTTATTAACTTTGACCACGGCACTGGCGGCATACAGCCTGAATAATCATCACCTGTATATTTCAGCCGTGCTGACCCTGGTACTGAAAGTGATTTTTATTCCGTGGATGTTAAGGCGGCAGGTTCTTTATATGAACATGCACCGTGATGTTGAGGCGTTAAAAAATAATACCATGGTGATGATGGGCGGAGCCAGTCTGATGGTGTTCAGTTATTACGTTCTGCATCCTATTGTGCAATCCTCATCAGTGGTTATGCTGAATGCACTGGCGGTTAGCCTTTCAGTGGTACTGTTGGGTATGCTGTTAATGATCTCGCATCGCCAGGCTGTCGCGCATGTGGTGGGTTTTATGTCGATAGAAAACGGGCTGTTTTTTGCGGCCATCGTCGCAACCAACGGTATGCCGATGGTGGTTGAACTGGGCGTAGCTTTTGATGTGCTGGTGGCCGCAGTGCTGTTCGGTATCTTTTTCTTCCACATACGCACCAGCATTGATTCGCTGGATGTCGATCTGTTAAACAAGTTGCACGAGGTGGATAAATGATCGCTGCCTATTTGGTCTTATTAATCCCCTTCGTTGGTATTATATTTTTTGCATTTGCAGGGCACAGGACAGACACCGGGAAATTAAATGTCTGGTTCAATAGCGTCAGTTTGCTGGCGACTATCTGGCTGGCGATCAACGTGCTGAATCAAGGCACGATTGTTTCATCAGGCAAGGCCTTTTTAATCGACCCGTTTAATGTTTACCTGATTGCCCTGACCGCTTTTGTCGGACTCACTACGTCGATATTTTCTTCGCCCTATATGGCGCATGAAAAAGAAATCGGCAAGCTCAATGATACGCGGTTAAAACTGTATTACTCCATGTATCAGGGCTTTATGCTGGCCATGTATCTGGTATTGACGACCAATAATATGGGGATCATGTGGGTGGCGATGGAAGGCGCGACGCTAGCAACCGTGTTACTGGTCAGTTTGTATCGCACACCTGAATCCATTGAGGCCGCTTGGAAGTATTTTATTCTTTGTGGTGTGGGCATTGCGCAAGCTTTGTTCGGCACCATTTTGCTGTATTACGCTGCGGTGCAGATCGGTGACGGTGATAATGCCTTGCTGTGGTCGGTGCTTTACGAAAATGCCGAACAATTAAATCCAGAAGTGCTTGAAATTGCCTTTGTTTTTTTACTGATTGGCTATGGCACAAAAATCGGCTTGGTGCCTTTGCATAGCTGGTTACCCGATGCCCATTCCGAAGGTCCGACACCGATGTCGGCCGTGCTATCCGGATTATTATTGAACGATGCCTTATACGCCGTGGTGCGCAATAAAATGCTGGTGGACGGGGCAACCCATTCCAATATGGCCGGTTATTTAATGATGGGGTTCGGCATGCTCTCGTTTCTGGTCGCCGCCATACTTTTGCATCGGCAAAAAGACATTAAAAGGCTGTTCAGTTATTCATCCATTGAACACATGGGCATTATGACCTTTGCCTTTGGTATCGGTGGGCCTTTAGCCACCTTTGCCGCCTTGCTGCATATGACGGTGCATTCGCTGACGAAATCAGCCATTTTTGTGACGGTAGGTCACGCGGCACAGGTTGCCGGAACCCAGAGCATGGATAAGATACGCGGCTTGATTAAGACTCAACCCAAGATCGGCTGGGGTTTATTGATTGGAACCATTTCCATTGCCGGGTTTCCCCCATTTGGCGTGTTTACCAGCGAATTTCTGGTACTGCTGGCCACGATGCACAGTTATCCCTGGCTAACGCCGTTGCTGTTATTGGGTATTGGTATTGCGTTTGCCGGATTGTTCAGACATATACAACCCATGGTTTACGGTGAAAAACCTGAGGGCCAACTGCCGGTGAAAGCCAATTTATGGCCGGTAATGATCCATCTGGCGATGGTGCTCTGGATGGGTTTGGCTATACCCGGGTTTCTGGCTAACTGGTTTTCGCAGGCGACCATATTAATTTCAGGGAGCACGCCTTTATGAGTTCTTCAAACTGGACTACCGATTTTTTAAGCCAGCTTAGCACTGAGATTACTGTTGCAAAGATCGATATAGCCTCAGCAACGCTGTGGCAAATAGAAAACCACGCATGGCAACGGTTTGCGGAACAGGCTGAACAGCAAAACCTGCGCTGGGTTGCCGGATGGGCGGAACACGAGCACAGGCAGTTTTTGATCAATGCCTGTTTTGAGAAAAAGGGCATTTATGTATGGTTGCGTACGATCATTTATGATTCCAACCCTCAACTGCCTTCACAAGCCACTGTTTATCCGGCAGCTAACCGCAGTGAACGTCATACCCGCGATATGTTCGGGATTGATTTTGTCGGACATCCGGATAATCGCCGATGGACACGGCATCAGGCCTGGCCTGAAAACGCCTACCCGTTACGCAAGGACTTTCCTGTTCAGGGTGAACCCGAAGCTGTAACACCGCCCGACATGGATTATCCCTTTGTGAAAGCGGAGGGGGCAGGGGTTTATGAAATTCCCGTAGGTCCAGTGCATGCGGGGATTATCGAGCCGGGGCATTTTCGTTTTCAGGCAGTGGGCGAGCTTATTTTAAATCTGGAGGAGCGCCTGGGCTATGTACATAAAGGTATCGAGAAGATAGCCGAAGGCAGAACCCCCGGGCAGCTGGCCCGTCTGGCCGGGCGCGTCTCCGGTGACACCACGGTAGGGCATTGCTGGGCTGCCTGCATGGCCATGGAGCAAGCCGCAGGCATTGAGATTCCACCGCGTGCAGCATTGATACGCGGCATTCTGGCCGAGCGTGAACGCATCGCCAATCATATGGGCGACATAGGCGCGATCTGTAATGATGTCGCTTTTGTGTTTGCGCAAATGCAGTTCACCCGCTTGCGTGAGCTCTGGCTGCGCACTAATGCAAAAGTTTTCGGCCATCGCCTGTTAATGGATCGGATTATTCCCGGCGGCGTTGCGTGTGACTTATCTGAAGAGTCCTGCGCATTAATGATACAGGACATAGCCGCGCTAAGAGTTGAGCTGGCAGAAATCATGCTGGCGCTGGATTTGAATACCTCATTGGAAGACAGGCTTTACACAGCGGGGTATCTGGCTGAGGAAACCGCGGCGGCCTTTGGTACGTTGGGATATGTCGGACGAGCTAGCGGACAGGATTTTGATGTGCGCCGTGATGCGCCTTATGCGCCTTATGATCAGGTAACCGTTAAAGTGCCGCTGGAAACGTTGGGTGATATAGCGTCCAGGTTCTGGATTAGAAGCAAGGAAATCAAGGCCGGCTTAAAACTGATAGAAGCATTTATCAGTCAACTCTCGGTGGGCGATATTGTTACCGAATGGCGAACGCCGCAAGCCGGCAGTGAAAGCTTAGGCATCGTTGAAGGCTGGCGAGGTGAAATTGCCACCTACGTTCGTTTTGACGCCGATAATAAGATCGCACGTTTCTATCCACGGGACCCCAGTCAATTGAACTGGCCCGCGCTGGAAAAACTGGTGCTGAATAATATCGTGCCGGATTTCCCTGTATGCAACAAGTCCCTGAATGGTTCCTATTCAGGCAATGATTTATAGGTAGGACAAATGCTTAGAATTTTTAAAAAAATCCTGGCTACGGGCGTCGTCACGGAACGGTTTAAAGCTCCCAAAGATGCCGAACTTGAACAACTGGGCATTGAGATTAAACGGCACATAGACAAGAGGTTTTCCGGCAGCATTGCGATACGTGCCGTAGATGCAGGCTCCTGCAATGGCTGCGAACTGGAAATCCATGCTCTGAATAATCCCTTTTACGATATTGAACGCTTCGGTATTCATTTTGTAGCCTCACCTCGACATGCCGATGTGCTGTTGGTCACAGGCCCCGTATCGCGCCACATGCAAACAGCATTGCTGCGCACTTACGAGGCAACACCGAACCCGAAATGGGTGGTTGCAGTCGGTGATTGCGCAGCCTGCGGTGGCGAATTCGGGGTTTCCTACGCCAGTTGTGGCGCGGTGTCCAATGTCATTCCTGTCGATGTCGTGATATCCGGTTGTCCTCCCACGCCTTTGGCGTTGATGAAGGGGCTGCTGGGATTGATTAATCCTGACGGCCATGCGAGCTGAA
>JBAZTN010000094.1:0-11293 GCA_041661895.1 Methylobacter sp.
TTCGACGATGCCGAGAATAACAGCTTTTAGCGCTAATATAAGATCCATATTTTTATCAGTTAGTGAAAGGTGAGCGGCAATAATAACAGACAGACAACGTTTTTTCTGTTACATAGGTCTACTGTTAATATAATAGCAGCGCATTTAGATGATGACTTTGCACGAATAAAATTAAATGAAATTTGCCATACAAGTTAATACCAGCCCTTACCAGTCCAATGCCGGGCATACCGCGTACCAGTTTATCAAGGCTGCGTTGACGCAGGGGCATGAAGTGTTTCGGGTGTTTTTTTATCATGACGGCATTTACCATGCATTCAACTACGCTACGCCACCAGATGATGAACTTCAGTTTACCGCGCAGTGGTCCGAGTTGGCGCAGCAACATCAGCTTGATTTAGTGGTGTGTATTTCCGCCGCGCAAAGACGCGGATTATTATGTTCCGATGAGGCTAAACGGCAGGGTAAAGTCGATAATGATCTGGCCGAAGGCTTTCGCATTTCCGGTTTGGGGCAGCTGGTTGAGGCTACTCTGGAATCTGATCGTTTTATCGTATTTGGTTGAGCGCATGAAGAGCTATTTATTTGTGTTACGCAAACCGGCGCACAGCGGCGCTCAGGTTCAGGAAATGCTGGATATTATTTTGACCACTGCGGCATTCGATCAGCCCGTCAGTATTTTGTTGCTGGATGATGGCGTGTTTCAGCTGAAAAACGGCCAGAATCCGGAAAGTGCGGGCATGAAAGACACGGCGGCTATTTTTAAAGCCCTGGAAATTTACGATGTCAACGACATTTATACCGAAGTAGAGTCCCTGCAGGAACGCGGCTTAAAACCGGGTGATTTGTGTTTGCCCGTTCAGGAGTTTTACAGAAAAGATATTGCCGGACTGATGAAGCGGTTTGATGTGGTGTTTGCGGGGTAGGGCGGCTCCGGATCACAAAAACGCAATGCAAATATTGACATCGCATTTGTTGTGCTGCGGATAACTTCCTATTAAATGAAACTGTCAGGTAACCAGCCCCTGTTTACGCATTCGCGGAAACACCATGCCGGCGTTGTTTCAGTCTTGTAACTCCAAAAAAACCAGCCGAGATATTTCTCAAAAGTGACCAGTTGGGCGGCGGCGTAACCCCGGTAGGCAACATCCATTTGAAAATCATCCATGTCCTGCAATGCATGGTTGAAAGGACCCTCTGCCCAGAGCGAGACCACTTTTAAATCCAGCCCCAAACTCCATTCTGCGACATAGGTCCATTGGCCGAGCTCAGTGATTATGTCATCAGCTTCGTTTTTCCACTCGACGGCGGCCTTTTGCATGTGCCCGTAAATGTCGGTATCAATGTCTTCACGGACAAAGCACTGGTAGCGGTGAATGTCGAATACCACATTGCTAAACTCAGGTTCGGTTAAAAATCCGGTGTATTCCCGGAATGACCGAAAGCCATCGTGGTAGACCACGGCAACGTCCTTGGGTTGGCAGTATTTGCGGATGCGGTGATAGCCGTCCGTGGTATATTTTTTCAACAGATCCGTATCGATATCCCAGCGTGGCTCATTCAACACTTCAATGGCATGCAGGGCAGGGCGGCTGTGGTAGCGTTCGGCCAGACGTTCCAGCACGAGTAGCGAGTAGTCAATGTATTCTTGTTTGGTGTGCCACTCGCAGACATTCTGGATTCCCCCGTTGTCAAAGCCGTTCTGGCAACCGGGTGCGGCATGCAAGTCCAGTACGACATGCAAGCCCAATTCCTCTGCCCAATCGAAGGCGCGATCAAGAATCTCTATGCCACCCCGAACAAAGGGATGTGAGTATTCGCCATAGGCTCTATGGTAAGGATAGTCTGGCCCGAAAATCCAGTGACCAATCGGTATCCGAACTGCATTTATTCCTGTTTTGGCAAGCCAGGCAAAATCCTCACGGGTAATGAAGGTATCCCAATGCTTTTTCAATGCTTGCTCTGCGTTCGCGCCCAGTTCAACGCAATAGGTAGTTTCATCCGTTGCCTGGAGACCTTCAAAGACGCTGGGGGTCATCCATTTCTCAAGTACCAGCCATCCGCCAAGATTAACGCCGCGCAGTTTCTTGCCGAATTTATTGTCAAACGAATGATTCATTTATTGTTCCTTTCATCGACTATTGAAGGAGAAGTTACAGTACAATCCGGCGTTGATGAAACAACTCAGCCATGGGTTCGTTGGTAATGGATATTATCGCAGCAGAGGGAAGTTTTTGGGCTATCAAATGCAGCATATTCATTTCGCCCACGGAATCAAGCGAGTCAAGTGCCTCTTGCAATAAGATCCACTTGGGTCGATGTAACAGCAGTCGAACCACTCCCAAGCGCTGCCGTTGTTCACGGGAAAGAGCGCTTGTCCAATGATCTACATGGTCAAGTTGTTCCACTAATTCTTCCAATCCCGCTAGTTCAAGTGCTTCCTCAAATTCGTGCTGGGTATATTCTTCGTGGTCTGATGGGTAGCAGATCGCAGCACGTAGCGTTCCGGTCGGTAGAAAAGGTCGGGGCGGCATAAAAAACACTTCTTCGTTAGGTAGTTCGATAGATCCTTCCCCCCACGGCCAGAGACCGACAATCGCCTTGAACAGCTTGGAGCCTATAAAGGCATTGCCAGAAATCAGAACGCGTTCTCCGGGTCTGATTTCGTCATTGAGACTATGTACGCACACCATGCCGTCGAGTCTGACAATACACAAATCACGGAAACGCAAGACTGCATGGTCTGTTGTTTTTAGCTGAATCCGATGCGGATCGGCGCGGACGATCTCCCGTTCTAGCTGGTCCAGTGCATTGGCCAATCCTAATACGCGTTCAACCGAGGCTCGCCATTCTGCGACTTTGGCCATATTATCGACCGGCCAGGATAGGGCAGCAGCCATTTGCTGGAATGCTTGAGCTGATTGCATCAGGGCGCCCAGAGTAATGTTTCCCAAAATATAGCGTGGTGCGGACACCAGAATGGGGAACGCCATCGACAACACCGAATAGCCGGAGGTGAGCATGAAAATATGTGCCCAGGCATGGGTTTGTCGCTGCCAGGCATGGATGATACTTTGAAAGAGTGTGATAAAACGTTGCTGCTCATGGGTTTCACCATGAACTAAGGCGATCGCCAAAGAATTTTCTCTCGCGTTTACCAAGCCAAACCTGAAATTGGCTTCTTCGGTTTGTCTGGCATCAGTCGCCATAGTAAATGGTCGGCCTATCCACCAACCTAACATGGAAGCGCACGCCGCGTAAATCAGCGCCAGCCAGACTAAATGTCCATAAATGGGAATTTCAATCAATAATAAATCAAGCTTAACTGTGCCGGAAAGTGTCCAGAGGATTTTGGTAAAACTGATAAGCAGCAGCAAGCTATAGACTAACGAATGGCATAGATCAATGGCGGATTCAGTCGCAATACGTACGTCTTCAGCGATACGTCCATCAGGATTATCGTGTGATCCTTCTTGGATATGAGTGACCAGATAATGGCGGCTTTTGTTCATCCATTGACCGATCATGCGGTGTGTCAGCCAGGTCCGCCAGTCGAGTTGTAAGCGTCGCTTGATTTCAAAATGCGCAGTGGTGACAGCTATATTGGCTACGAAAATCAGGATGATGAGGCCGATTTGTGTAAACAGCTCAGTCATTGAACGCTGTTCAAGCGCATTGAAAAGATCAGCACTCCATACCGTGATGACGACAGCAATACCAATCTGCATCACGGTGAGAACGAATAAAGCCAGCGTCAGACGATGAATAGTGGCCTTGTTTTCAGAATGCCAAAAAGGACCGGCTAACCGAATGAATTGAAATAAAAATCCGTCTGAAAATTTCACAAGGTAAAGCTCCGCGTTTAGTGTGAAATCAATAGTACCTCAAAATTGTGAGCAAAGAAAATTCAATCAACCCGCGTGATTACTATAGTTGAGGTGGATTTTCGTGGGACTTTTCCTCCCTTTGTAATATTGCACCCTAACTTGCGCAATTCCTTAAGAATTTGTACAAACGAGGCTAAACCGAACCATTCAATTTCTCGCTTTCTATTATTTACCCATCAGACCAAAAGCTGTATAAGCAGCAGAAAAATATTCTCCATGTTCATGTTTTGTTATTTCCTATAGATGATTTCGGCATGAACAAGCGGATGAAAAACTTTTCAATTTCAACCAGTATGAACACGCTTGAGCCGACAGCAATAATCATTTTCCAGGTATGCGGTTCAATATCGGCAGTGCCGAACAATGTTTGCATAGGTTGCCAGTAGGTAATTCCCATTTGAGCGATAAGCAGCAGCCCGATGGCTAGCCAGACCAGTCGATTGCCAAACAAACCATGCCAATTGAGTACTGAATCAACAAGATAACGGCTGTTAAGTACATAAAATATTTCAAACATCACCAGCGTATTTAAGGCTACAGTTCGTGCTGCATCAATTGATGTTCCCTGAGATATCTCCCAGAGAAACATTCCATAAGTACCGGCAACCATAATCAGCGATACAAACACAATCCGCCAGACCAAAAAGCCTGACAGCATAGGCGCAGAGGGATTTCTGGGCTTGCGGTTCATGATATTTCGTTCCGGCGGTTCAAAGGCTAGCGTTAGTGACAAAGTAACCTCAGTAATCATGTTGGCCCATAGTATCTGCACGGGTGTGATAGGGAGTGTGACTCCCATCAGGATGGCAGCAACAATCGTCAGTCCTTCACCACCATTGTTGGGCAATATATAAATGATGGCTTTTTTCAGATTGTCATAAATGCCACGGCCTTCTTCTATGGCACGTACGATAGAAGCAAAATTATCATCTGCCAACACTATTTCGCTGGATTCCTTCGAGACTTCAGTGCCTTTTTTACCCATAGCAATGCCCACTTCGGCTCTTTTTAGCGCGGGTGCATCGTTAACGCCGTCCCCCGTCATGGCAACAACATGCCCATCTGCTTGCAGTGCTATCACCAGGCGTAATTTGTTTTCCGGACTGGTTCGGGCAAAGACATCGACATTACGGATTGCTCCTTTAAGCTCGTCATCAGTCATTTCATCAAGGTCTTCTCCTTGCAGTACGGAGCCGTTACCGATATTCAGTTGAGCGGCAATAGCCACAGCAGTCACAGCATGGTCGCCTGTGATCATTTTGACGCGAATGCCAGCCTGTTGACATTTCAGGACGGCATCAATGGCTTCAGGGCGTGGCGGATCAATCATGCCGACAATGCCAAGCAAGGTCAGTCCGGTCTCAACATCGGCAGGATCGATTTGTTTCTGTGCAGAAGGTAGCGTCTTGAACGCAATCGCAAGCAGACGCTGACCACAGCCTGCGATTTCATCCATAATCTGTTGCCAGCGTGTAAGTTGAATGGGTACATCTTCGCCATTGGCACGTTGCAGGCTGCACATATTGAGTACACGTTCAGGAGCGCCTTTGACAAATACAAAAGCATGGCCGCTGTGGTTATGATGCAGTGATGCCATATAGCGGTTTTCTGATTCGAACGGGATAAAGTCAATGCGTAGCATTTCCTGATTTAGAAAAACAGGATCGATTTTGGCTTTGTGCGCCAGGGGAATCAAAGCGCCTTCGGTAGGATCGCCGTGAATAATCCAGTTTCCGGCTTTTTGCTCTAATGCCGCGTTATTGCAAAGGATGGAAGCTTTTGCCAGTTCGCGTAAATCAGGATGATCTTCTATGTTAACTGCCGCGCCAGCCAGTTCAAAACCTCCTTGAGGATCATAGCCGGTGCCTGTTACATCAAATAAGGCGTTATTAACGAATACGGATTTAACGGTCATTTCGTTACAGGTCAGGGTGCCGGTTTTATCTGTACAAATTACGGTAACTGAACCCAAAGTTTCGACTGCCGGTAAGCGCCGGATAATCGCATTGCGTTTAGCCATTCGTTGTACGCCGATAGCCAGGGTAATGGTCATAATAGCCGGCAAGCCTTCGGGAATGGCAGCTACTGCAAAGCCAACCGCTGACAAAAACAGTTCACCCAAAGAAGAATGTTGAAAGTACCAGCCATAAGCAAAGGTGGCACAGGCGACACTTAAAATAACGAAGGTCAGCCATTGGCTGAAGCGGGCAATTTGGCGTAGCAGAGGTGTGGTCAATTGTGGAACAGTGCGCAACATAGAGCTGATGCGGCCTATTTCAGTTTCATCGCCGGTGGACACAACCACGCCCAGTGCCGTGCCGGAGGTAACCAGCGTACCCGAATAAGCCAAACAGAACCGATCCCCTAGTACAGCACGTGCATCGACGGCTGCATTATTTTTTTCGACGGCTACAGATTCTCCGGTGAGCATCGATTCATCGACGTGCAGATTTTTGACCTGTAACAGACGTAAGTCAGCGGGCACTTTATCGCCGCTTTCTATGCTGACAATATCGCCCGGAATCAGTTGCTCGGCAGGCATGAGAAAATTCTTGTTATCACGCCGCACCATTGCCTGAAGGGTCAGCATATTGCGAATAGCGTCCAGCGCTTTTTCCGCCTTGCCTTCCTGAATGAACCCGATTACCGCGTTGATAAATATCACGCCAACAATAACGCCGCTGTCAACCCAGTGTTCAATGGCCGCTGTTACACTGGCAGCAACAATCAATACATAGACAAGTACATTGTGGAACTGGATTAAAAAGCGTTTGATGGCGCTGCGACTGGCTACGGGCGTCAGTGTGTTGGTGCCGTACTGTTTTAGCCGCTGTTGAGCTTCACTCTGGCTCAAGCCGCTAGCTAGATCCGACGTTTGTGCATGAAGCGCTTCCTCGGCAGTCATGGTATGCCAGATAGGTTTTGCTACCCCGCCTGCTTCAGGCGTGATATCTTCCAGTACCGATGCCTCCTTTTCTTGCTCTTGCTGCTTCAGCCATGCCTGCCAAACGGCCAGCAATACGGCAAGAATCACCGGACCTAAAAAGAGACCTACTGCGCCGAAGGCGGTGAGCCCGCCAAGAACGCCGAACATGACGACGAGAAAAGGCACCCGGCTGGCGCCACTGATGACCAGTGGACGGATCACATTATCCACGGTACTGACTGCCAGAAAGCCCCAAAGTAACAGTCCTATCCCTTGCCAAAGCTGATTCGTAAGAACCAGCATGATACCAATGGGCAGCCATACCAGTGTCGCCCCCATAGGAATCAGTGCCAGCAGCGCGGTGATCGCACCAAACAGCACCGGCGCTTTCACACCAGCTACAGCGTAACCCAATCCAGCTAACAGGCCTTGTCCCAGTGCCGCAAGCACCAGGCCGTAAACCACTGCGCGCGTTGTACTGCCTGCGGCTTGTAGATAAACATGCTGATATTCCCCCAGAAAGCGAACCAGACCTTGATGCAGCTGCCTGACTATTTCATCACCATCGCGAAAACAAAAAAACACAGTGACTAAAATAACGCCCAGTTTCAGGATGTGATAGCCGATACCACGGAGGAATTGGGCGAATTCTCCCAGCCACTGTTTTGCCCATTCGGCAAGTTGCACTGCCATTCCGGCCTGGTCACTGCTCAATCGGTCTACCCATTCCTGGGCAGTGTTGCCCAGCCACGGAATGCGTTTAATAAACTCCGGCAGTCTAAAAGGTTCTTGAGTAAGGCTATCCGTTAAGGTTTGATAAGCAATTTGGAGTTCAACTTGTAGCATGGCGGCAAGCCAATAAGCCGTCAGGGAGATCACCCCCGCAATAATGGCAGTCATCACCGCGGCACTGAGGGTGGCATTACCTTTGAGTTGATGCCTCAGTAACCGGTAAGGCGGCCACATGACATAGGCTATGATCAATGCCCAGGTCAGTGTGAGCAAGAACTCACGCAGCACCAAAAAGCTCAGCAATAAAAGACCGGCTAATAGTATGACGGGAATGAGGTTCCGTATCGGGTTTTTACTTAAGAAATCATTCATAACTTCGTCCTGAAAAGTAATGTTTCAACCTGATGTTCAATCGGCATTATGCACTATACCGGTAAACCAAGTAGTCGATCAATAATAGGCAAACATTCCCTTTATAGCGACTGGTTTTACAGGTCAGTTATTTATTTAGTGTCAATCAGCGTCCAATATTTGCCAATAAACAGTGCAAAAACTGACAATATAAATTACTATTGCATTGTTTTATTTGAATAATTTCATTTTTACGATAAAAATTCAAGCTGAAAGTTGCATACTGGAACCCTGCTTCACAACAAAATACACACAAGGACATCCTCGTCTCTATGGCCGACAAGAAAAGTCTCTCCGAACGTGATATCTGTACCAAGTACATCACCCCGGCCATTACTGGAGCGGGGTGGGATCTGCACAGCCAGATTCGGGAGGAAGTGAGCTTCACCAAGGGGCGCATCATCGTGCGGGGCAAGCTGCATACCCGTGGTGAGCAAAAGCGCGCCGATTACATCCTGTATTACAAGTCTAATATCCCGCTGGCAGTGATCGAGGCCAAGGAAAACGGCCATAGCGTGGGTGCCGGTATGTAGCAGGCGCTGAATTATGCCGAAACACTTGGCGTGCCGTTTGTGTTCCGCTCCAATGTCGATGCCTTCTGCCACATTGCCTTTGACCAGCCACCGCTAACCCGCCGCGAACGAGTTGATCAAGTCAGCAACACGATATTTTTACTAAGTACGGTGAGCAGGCATGCACTGTGCTGGAAGCCCTGCTAGAGAAATACGCCGATACTGGTATAGAAAGCCTGGAAAGCCTGGAAAGCCTGGAAAGCCTGAACGTTCTCCAGTTAGGTTCTGTTGACGTTTTACCAATCAGGTAGAATTTACCGTTTTGGATGGCATGAACAGAATAGAGTTAAGCGATGAAGAGTGGGTAAGACTATTACCAAATTTAAAGAAGCTAGCGGGGATTCATGTAGGCTTACCAGATACCTGCAAGCTATTTATTAGCGCATCCTTGTGGATATTGCGTTCGGGGTCACAGTGGCGGATGCTGCCGTCAGCGCATGGCAAGTGGAACAGCGTTTTCAAGCGATATTCGCGTTGGTGTGCAAATGGCGCCTGGGAGAAACTGCTAAGCCATTTTTCTGAACATGCTGATTTACAGGATGTTTCTATGGATGGTTCGGTGATTAGGGCGCATGCCTGTGCTGCTGGGGCAGCAAACAGTACAGCAAAGGATGAAGCACTTGGACGCTCAAAAGGAGGCTTTGGCTGTAAGATTCACGCGCTTTGTGATGCACTGGGCATGCCGGTTAAATTCATTTTGACCGTCGGTCAAAAGGGCAAGGAATAAAAGCTGTCATTCCACCAAAATCGGATCGAAAAGAAGGGATTGAGTGTGATTTTTGGCTTTAAAAAGAGCGGCATGTAATTGAATGCATGTTCGGCAAGCTCAAGCACTACCGCAGAATTGCTACACGTTATGAGAAAAAAGCCATTAATTACATTGGGATACTGTCGTTTGCCTCGGTACTTTTATGGTTGAGATGAAACGTCAACAGAGCTTGGGTAGACTTGAATAAAAACTTTTGTGTAAAAAAAGGGAAAATATGATCATAGAAAATCTGAGAAATTTTATTCGGGAACAAGCCATAATGTTTGGAGCTAAGACTGATAGCGAATACAACAAACCTTATGTTGAACGAAACAACACAGGACCAGAAGCGTTAAAAGATAATGGAGCATATTTTGGTTTCATCCATCCTGAAGAAGAGGCATCTGGACCTTTTCACGATTTCTCACTGACCATTTTTCCCAGCGACGACCAATCTAAATCATGGTTAGTATGTTTGGGCATAGGCTCAAGTGGGTTTAAAAATGACTATGAACTAGCAACTTACCCTGGTCTAAGAAGACTTTTTTCAAAGCTTATAGACCAAAGAGGATTTTGCAAATCTGACTTTTCAGACATAGAAACAAACTTACCTAAAACAATTACAGGTAATCAAAATTTACAACACATTAAAAACACGATAAAAACATACAGCAAGGTTTTGCCTGTATGTCAAATTATAGATAAACCCGATAGTGCAGAAGGTAAAAAGATAGTTGCAGCATTTGTTGCTGGGTACGCGAAACTTAGAGATTGGCCTTCAAATAAGGACCATAGAAAAGCTATTTCTGAAGCCCTTGAACCATTCTTAAAAGCTGAAAATATAAATGAACTAAATGAACTTGAAAATCTTCTCAATGAAAGAAAATATATTGTTCTACAAGGCCCTCCCGGTACGGGAAAGACTAGAACTGCAAAACTGATAGCTGAACGAATCAAAGCAAAAACATTTTTTACACAGTTTCATGCAGAGACAAGTTATTCTGATTTTATTTACGGCATTAGACCAGATGTAAATAAAGATGAGCTTAAATACGTTGAAAACATTGGTAACTTTACTGAAGCCTTAAAATACGCTCAAGAGCATTCCAATGAGAAAACGGTTTTAATTATTGATGAAATAAATAGGGCGAATTTATCAAATGTATTGGGACCTGTTTTTTATTTATTTGAGTATAAGATGGATAAATCTAATGTAGAAATAGAAATAGAAATAAAACCTGGATTCAGCATTAATCAACTACCTGAAAACTTATGTGTAATTGCAACCATGAACACTGCAGACCGAAGTTTGGCAGTTGTTGACTTTGCACTTAGAAGACGATTTGCTTGGTACAGTTTAAAACCAAAACCTATTCAAGGAAAAAAGGAAAAAATCGGGAACGTAGAGGTCTATAAAATTGAAAATATTAATAATTATTTCTTTATAGAAGACTATGCAGCTATAAATGAGATTTTTGATTGGTATGCAACTAGCAATGAACTTTCTTTACAGCCGGGACAAGGTTATTTCATTGCTGCTTCAGATGAGGAAATGAAAAATCGAATACAGTATGAGATTTTTCCATTAATAAAGGAGTATTTACAGGAAGGCCTTATTCGAAACGCAAAAGAAGAGTTTAATAATTATTTCTCAACCAGAATTATTCAATCACTTTTTGAATGAACAAGCCATTAGACATCTTTAGTGAAATACCATGTTTGACAGAGAAATCCACTCTATTAAACGGGCTTGCATTACAAAAAAAATGGTTCAAGTCCGCAGATAAAAGAATTATAGGGCAATACCTTCAAAAGTTTATTGAATATAATTCTACTCTTTTCGGTTTTTTGGGTGTCCAGCCAATTATTGTTGGTACTGACCAAAATACATCATTCGCTGCGAGACAGGAGTCGAGTAGTCCCCAGAAGCGATAGTGCATGTGTTTTTACGCAGCGTTTTGTGCGGAGTGAAAATGCAGGCTTTCCGAAATCGCGTCGAGTCATTGGGATGATGTGA
>JBAZTN010000095.1:0-11280 GCA_041661895.1 Methylobacter sp.
AGTAATGCCAAACACCTTGGTTGATATGGTTAATTATCAAAAGGAGGCGGTTGTCAGCAAAACTATCATTGATAAAAATACTGGGACGGTTACTTTATTTGCATTTGACATGGGTCAGGGTCTAAGTGAACATACAGCGCCTTTTGATGCTTTGGTCCACGTTCTTAATGGAGAGGTAGAAATCAGAATTTCCGGGAAACCATTTCATCTGAAACAAGGCGAGATAATTATAATACCCGCTCAGGAGCCGCATGCCTTAAAAGCCGTCAGTAATTTTAAAATGTTACTCACTATGATCAAATCATAGTCAGGAGGTTGCCTTGTTTTTGTGCACATTCTTACCAAGGGCAAACCGGGCAGATTAGAAGTCTACGCATCACTCACCAGCCTGACTGTAGGTTCACATTGTCCCCTTAATCTGGACGTTATAACCATTCAATTTGCCTGTGTGTTATCCACAGAAACTGTGGATAACACTGTCATTAATTTGTCATATTTCCTTTTGCCAGCCTGTTCTATCTGGGCTGGCGTTAAATTGACCAAAAATCATCCAACCCTTTGCATTAACGCGCAACAAACTCCATTTCAACTTTACCATCGACCAGTTTCAGGTTGGCTTCAAACTCTGTGCCTTTGCCGGATTTAAAACCTTTTAATAGCCCTGTCTCGCCGTTGCTTAGTAATTTTTTAGCCATAGTGGTGGTGATTTTTTTATGCGCGACGGTTTTCCATATAACCATTTTGCAGCCATTACGCCATTCGCTACAGCTGTAGGCTTTTACGGTTTCAACGATTTTTCCGTTACACAGCGGACAATCGGCAATGGCTGTTTTGACGGCAGGCCTCTGCCCCGACTCGGTTTTGCTATAACCGATTTCACCCTGATTGTTCAGAGTCAGCTGGGCATTAAACACGTCATCATCCAGCTTGATCGCGTAACTTTGCAGGGTTCGGGTATTTTGCAGCAACTGACAGGCCATGTCCCGTGTGACCGGAATGCCATACACTTGCTTCCACAACACAAACTTGCAACCGGCTTTCCAGTCGCTGCAGCCGTAGCCTTTTCTGCCCTCGATAACCGGTTTTTGGCACAGCGGGCAGTCGCCCAATCGGCTTTGGTCATAAAGCGGCCGGTCTGATTCATCTTTTATTTTCTGGGTAAACCGGATGATTTCGGCCATGAACTGGTCGGGATCATAAGCGTTGTGTTCTATTTTTTTGAGTTTGCCCTCCCATTCTCCGGTCATCGCAGCAGATTTCAGCCTGTCGTCGGCGATGAGGGAGATCAAATGCCGCCCCGATTCGGTACTGAGAAGGGTTTTCTTTTGCCGCTGGATGTAGTTCCGTTTGATCAATACCTCAATAATCGAAGCTCGGGTTGCCGGCGTGCCCAGGCCCTTTTCTTTTAGCGCTTCCTTGAGTTCTTCATCGTCACAAGTTTTACCGGCTGATTCCATGATACTCAGCAAGCTTGCTTCGTTGTAAGGCTTCGGCGGCGTGGTTTTGCCCTGGTTTACAGACGGCTGGTGCGGGCCGGTTTCGCCTTGCACAAAATTGGGCAGGATTTTTGATTCTTTATCGGACTGAGCTGACGCTTCATTTTTATACAACACCTGCCAGCCGGGCGATTCGATAATCGTACCGGTGGTTTTGAATTTTACTGTGGGGGCGACTTCGCCCTGAACGGTGGTAATCTGCTTGACGCAGGGTGGATAAAACGCCGCAATAAACCGCTGGACTATCGCTTCGTAGACTTTGGCTTCATGACCCGATAGCGAACCCGGCAACGCAGTCGTGGGTATGATGGCATGGTGATCGGTTACTTTGACGTCATTAAATATACGGCTGCTTAGCGTCAGTTTATCGAGATTGAGCGGTTCGATTTGCGGTCCAAAATTCGTGCGTAATTTCTCCAGCAAGGGCTTCATGCCCGGCTTCATGTCGTTGGTTAAACAACGGCTGTCGGTACGCGGATAAGTGACGTGTTTTTTCTCGTATAACTGCTGGGTGCAGGTTAAGGTTTGATCGGCAGTCAGGCCGTGGCGTATGCTCATGTCTTTTTGCAGATCGGTCAAATCATACAATAACGGCGGATTAAGCAATTCCCGCTTGCCTTTGATGCTGGTAATCTGAAAATCCTGTCCCGTGATTTGGCTTAGCAAAGCATCGGCATCAGCTTTGCTATCGAATCGCCCGCCGACATACTGAAAATCGGTGTCCCGGTACAAGGTGTGCAATTCCCAAAAATCCTTGGGAATGAAGTTGCTGATGTCCAAATCTTTTTGCACGATAAGCGCCAACACCGGCGTTTGTACCCGGCCTATCGTCCATAAACTGCCTTGCTGCCCGAACTTGAGGGTATATAGCCGGGTCGCATTTAAGCCGACTATCCAGTCCGATTCACTGCGGCATTTGGCGGCGCGATAAAGTCCGTCGTAAGCATGGCCTTCCTGCAACTGGGCAAAACCTTTACGTATCGAATCGTCAGTTAAGGAACTGATCCACAGGCGCTTAAACGGCTTTTGCAAACATTCAGTCCAGGACAAAATGTACCTGAAAATCAGCTCCCCTTCCCTACCGGCATCGGTCGCGCAGATGATTTCGTCGGCAGCCTTGAACAAATGTTTAATGGTATTCAGCTGTTTTTGCGCGGAGGCATCGCCCCGAGCTTTTAAGCCGAATTGTTCCGGAATGATCGGCAAGGATTCCAAAGACCAGCGTTTCCAGGCCTTATCATATTCATCCGGCTCTTTTAATTCGACCAGATGACCGAACGCCCAGGTAATTTGATAACCATTGCCCTCAAAATAACCGTCGCGTTTGTTGCCGATGCCCAAGCATTTGGCTATGTCGCGGGCAACTGATGGCTTTTCAGTCAGGATGACTTTCATGGTTTAGGATGCAGCGCTCGTCTTTATACACAGCCGGCAAGTATACTTCACCCGGTCAAAAATTGCGTTTTTCAAAAAGTTGAAAACGTAACGTGTGAGACAGTGACCAAAATTTACAACTTTCAGAATCCATTTTTACCACTAAGCCAATAAATTACTAAAATAAACAATGCAATAAAAACTATTCCTGATCAATTTCGATGCTGATTGACAAAGAATACTTTAAGTTAGTGCGTATGAGAGTGTAAAGCACTACTATCACCTAATAAAGCCAACATCATACAGTTGCAGCTCATGTATGATAAAGGTAACAAAAAACCTACCTTGCTTTAGGCCTAAAGCAAGAACCACAAAAATCTGTTTGACTAATAAAAAAGGTGGACTGCCATGCCGATTATTCCTTTGACGATAAGTTTTCTGCTTGCCTTGTTTCTTGTGGCGATGATTCAGATTCGAATCTTTGAAATCGCTTTTGCAAAACTCGGCTTGACCCCTGAAGTTTCGCTACTTTTATTGATTGGGACATTGTTTGGCAGCGGGATTAACCTGCCGCTTTTTACTCTCCGTGCCAAGAAAGTCGGGCCACTTGTTATGTCTATGGAAAGAAAGCCGATTTGGGAATTATTTCAGCCCGTCATGGAAGGTAAAATTGTTATAGCCGTTAATGTTGGTGGATGCATTATTCCGGTTGGCCTGTGTCTCTATTTCATCTCTCTTCAAGTGATTGCACCGGAAAAATTATTAATAGCATTATTAGCCGTCACCGCATTAAGTTATAACTTAAGTCGAATAATCCCTGGTATTGGCGTTGGCATGCCAATATTCATAGCCCCCTTCGCATCAGCACTTATTGCGTTAATTCTTGATCCCATCCATGCTGCTCATCTGGCCTATATTAGTGGCGTGATGGGGGTGCTGATCGGCGCTGATATACTCCGACTGAAAAATATAATTGACCTCGGTAGGCCTGTTGCCGTGATTGGTGGCGCGGGTACCTTTGACGGTATTTTTCTGACCGGCATTATTGCAGCACTATTGGCCTAATAGTGCTGCTATCGCGAGACAATTGCTTTCACAATTTCTTAGGCGCCTTTTACAAAGCATCACCCGCCCATACAAAAAATAACTAATGGATATCATCTTTAAAGAATACAGTCGGGTTGTCTGGCAAAAAAAGTGGTTTTTCCTGCTGGCTTTATTTGCGTTGGCTTCCGCCATCTCCCTGGAATTATTTGCGCCGGTTTATTATAAAAACATTGCCAATGGACTGGCCGCGCCCTATTCAGACCCCACATTGACACTCTTGCTGGACAACCTGAAACAGGTCGGAATTATTTATGCGGGCATCTGGCTGTCATGGCGACTGCTTGAAGTCGCTATCGTTCCGCTCGATGGCGGCGGCGTTAACTTATTGGAAAAACGTTGTTTCGAGGTGCTTAAAAAACAGAAATACGTTTTTTTCGAAAACAGCTTTTCCGGCAGCTTAATCAAGCAGGCCAACCGCTTCTCGCGTTCTTTTGAAATCATTATGGACTGGTTTCTGTTCCAGTTTTTCATGAACATTCTGGCAATAGGCATAGCATTTGCCATCTTCTATCGGCAACAGCCGGAATTCGCGGGCTATTTCCTGGTCTGGGTTATGCTCTTTGTCACCTGGAATGTTGGCTACTCGATATGGAAACTGCATTTCGACAAGGCCGTAGCACAGGCCGATTCGGGGGTCGGCGGCGTGTATTCGGATGCCGTCAGCAATATTTTCATCGTCAAAAGCTTTGCCATGGAAGCCAGTGAACAGGCGCGCATCAATCAGGCATCGAATCTGGTTTACCGAAAGAAAAAAATCGCCTGGACGCTGATGTTTATCTCCTTTGCCCTGCAAGGCTTGATGACCTTCGGCATTGAATTGCTGCTGGTTTATTTGATGATCCAAAAGTGGAAAACCGGCAACTTTCAGGTCGGCGAGTTTGTTTTGTTTCAGTCAATCATGATCATGCTGATCCAGCGCTTATGGGAGTTCGGGCGCAATTTTAGGAACTTTTTCACTGCCCTGGCCGACGCCTCCGAAATGGCCGAGGTTTTCAGACAGGAAGATGTAGAGGTCGATGCCGACAATTCTCAACCCATGACCATCGACAACGGTGCCATCGGCTTTAACAATATCTGCTTTACCTATAATGAGGAAAACTCGCGTCAAACCCGGCTGTTTGAGAACTTCTCCCTAAACATCAAAGCGGGTGAAAAAGTCGCACTGGTGGGCCAATCCGGCTCCGGCAAATCGTCGTTAACCAAACTGTTATTTCGCTTTCTTGACCCCCAAAAAGGCAGCATCAGCTTTGACGGCCTGGATGCAAAAACCTTTACGCTGAATTCATTGCGCCAACAAATATCCATGGTGCCGCAACAACCGGATCTATTCCATCGCTCAATACGGGACAATATTACGCTTGGCGCTGATATTTCAGAGGAACGGCTTATTGATGTTGCCAAAAAATCCCACTGCCTTGATTTTATCGAACAACTGCCCCAACAATTTGACACGCTGGTGGGTGAGCGCGGCGTCAAGCTTTCCGGCGGCGAAAGACAGCGCATCGCCATTGCCCGCGCCTTTCTGGAAAATGCGCCGATTGTGGTTCTGGATGAAGCCACCAGCGCGCTGGATTCACTCACCGAAAAAAAGATCCAAACAGCAATTTTTGAGCTGATTAAACATAAAACGACCCTGGTTATTGCCCATCGCCTTTCCACCATTTTAACTATGGATCGCATTGTCGTACTGGAAAAAGGCAAAATCATAGAGCAAGGCACACATCAGCAATTGCTCAACAAACAAGGCAAGTACTACGCCATGTGGCAACATCAAAGCGGTGATTTTCTGGTTGAATAGGAGACTTAATCCTTTACGTTGCAGTGTCAATCAACATCCAATATTTGCCGCTAAAAAGCGTCAAAATAAACACTAATGGACGCTGTTTTACAGATGGTGTTAAATAAATCCTAATTCTTCCGTACGCAAATGTTTTTTATCGCCTTATTTGCAGATAAGCTCTAAGGCTGATTTAAGCTATCGCTCATATGAACTTTAATTGATACCATCCGGTATAGTTTTTGATTCCGATCATCTCTAATAACCATGAATATTAATCACGGCAGTGTTATCGCTTATATTGTTCAAATTAATGAACGGCGCATTTTCCCAGGGGAAATCACTTGGGAGGACGGCATCATTACCGGGCTTCGCGAACTGGATAAGCTGCAATCGGTTTCAACCTACCTGCTGCCCGGTTTTATTGATGCCCACGTCCATATCGAAAGTTCGATGCTGACGCCCGCCGAATTTGCCCGTATCGCCTGTCGACACGGTACTGTGGCCACGCTTTCCGATCCCCATGAGATTGCCAATATCCTGGGGCTTAAAGGCATCGAGTTTATGATCGAAAATGCAACGTTAACGCCTATGCCGATTTTTTTCGGAGCCCCCTCTTGCGTCCCTGCTACGCCCTTCGAAACAGCAGGGGCACGACTGGAAAGCGAGCAGCTGGAATTACTGTTCGCAAACCAATCCGTCACGTATTTGTCGGAAATGATGAACTACCCGGGCGTATTGAATAATGCTCCGGACGTCATCGCCAAACTGAAACTAGCTCAACGCTTCAATTGCCCTATTGATGGTCATGCGCCCGGATTGACCGGACAGGATGCGATTCGCTATGCGCAAGCAGGCATTACTACCGACCATGAGTGCAGCACGCTGGCTGAAGCCGAAGCAAAATTGGCCGCCGGAATGCATATTTTGATCAGGGAAGGTTCGGCAGCACTCAATTTTGATACCTTGCATCCTTTAATCAGCAGTCATCCGGACAAAGTCATGTTCTGCAGTGATGACAAGCACCCGGACGATCTCGTTGCAGGTCATATCAATCGTTTGGCGGCGCGAGCTGTCACCGAAGGTCATGATATTTTCAATATACTGCGCTGTGCGTGCATCAATCCGATAATCCACTACAATTTACCGCTCGGCCAGTTAAGAATCGGAGACCGCATGGATGTCGTGGAAGTCGATAATCTACAAAACTTTACTCCACTCAGAACCTGGATAGCGGGACGTAAAGTCGCGGAAAACAAGAAGAGTTTGTTACCTAGTGTTAAACCGGCTCCTATCAATTGTTTTAATGCCCGCAACATAACTCCTCGCGATCTCGATGTTGAGCATGTTGGCCAAAAAATTCGGGTCATCAAAGCATTGGATGGCGAATTGGTCACCGAAGAGATCCTGCAAATCCCCAAAGTACTGAATCAAAGAATCGTAGCCGACCCCAGCCGCGATATTTTGCTATTGACGGTCGTCAATCGCTACCGGCCAGCCAAACCGGCATTGGCTTTTATTCAAGGATTCGGCCTGCAACACGGTGCACTGGCTTCCAGTGTGGCGCACGATTCCCACAACATTATTGCAGTCGGCACCAATGCCGATTTGATTTGCAAGGCGGTCAACAGCATCATCATGGCAAAAGGCGGGATTGCCGCAGCTACGCTTAATGGCGTCGAATTACTCCCCTTACCTATTGCCGGACTCATGAGCGATCTTGATGGCGATTGGGTTGCAAACCGTTATGCCGAACTCGATCGCCTTGCCAAACAAATGGGATCCGATCTGCGAGCACCTTTTATGACGCTGTCCTTTATGTCGCTGCTGGTGATTCCGAATCTAAAATTAAGCGATCAAGGATTATTTGATAGCAAAACCTTTAAATTCACTTCCCTGACAGTGTAATCGCCATGACCTATCAATTCCTGTTAAACCACAATAGCGTCGAAGAAAACGTCCCAGCAGACGAACTTTTACTGGATATTATTCGCCATAACCGGGGGCTGACCGGCACCAAGGAAGCCTGCCGTGAAGGCGATTGCGGCGCTTGCCAGATACTGGTGGGCGACCTCATTAACAATCGCATCCACTATCAGGCAGTCAATGCCTGCTTGCTCCCGGCAGGTGCGATTTCAGGCCATCATGTGGTGACAATTGAGGGTCTGAACAGCGAGCAACTCAATCCGATTCAACGAGCGTTAGTGGATAACGGGGCCATTCAATGCGGTTTTTGTACGCCCGGCCTAGTCATGGCGTTGACCGGATTTTTTCTTAACAGCACGCTATCTGACGAAAGCGCCGCACTGGATTGGATAGCAGGTAACTTATGCCGTTGCACCGGGTATGCCGGCATTAAACGGGCAGTCAAGGCGCTTTGCCAGCAATTCGACCTGTCGGATTCGCCACTTGAACGCAGAATTGAAGATTTAATTGCCTGGCGAATTCTGCCGGCTTATTTTGCCACTGTGCCGGAAATGCTAAGCCACTATTCAGCTAACAAAACTTCCGAACCGCTTGATGATGCCGTACTCATTGCCGGCGGCACGGATCTTTTCGTGCAAAAGCCAGAAAAGCTGCACTCGCAGCCGCTGCAATTTTTATCCAGCGAGTCAATACATCCCCTTATTCGCAAGGAAAACAGTGATTGCGTCATTAATGCGCTGACCACCATCGAGCAAATCAGAACCTCACCATTGCTGCACTCCTGTTTTCCTCGGCTGGCAGAAGATTTCAAATTGATCTGCTCGGCGCCGATTCGCCAGCGTGCAACGTTGGGCGGAAATTTGATTAATGCCTCACCCATTGCTGATTTGGCCGTTTTCTTTTTAGCATTGGATGCCCAATTAATCTTACTATCAGGCTCTCAAACGCGTACCGTCTCATTGCAGCAGTTCTTTCAGGGCTATAAACAAATCGACTTAAAACCGGGCGAACGCCTGTTGGAAATCAGGTTCGAAATCCCAGCAAAAGCTGACCGGTTTAGCGTCGAAAAAGTCAGCAAACGCGTGCATCTGGATATCGCTGCCGTCAATTCAGCGATGCTTATTCAGGAACAGGATGGCAAAATAAACAAAGTGCATATTTCTGCCGGCGGCGTCGCCCCCTTCCCACTTTATCTCGCCAAAACCTGCGCTTATTTAGCCGGCCAAAATGTGTGCCTGGAAACCGTAATAACAGCTGCTGAAATTGCCCAAAGTGAAATAGCGCCGATTTCAGATACTCGCGGTTCGTCCCACTACAAACGGCTGCTGTTGCGACAATTGCTTTACGCCCATTTTGTTAAACTATTTCCTGAAACTTTTAAAGGAGAGACGTTCAATGCAGATTGACGATATTGAACTGCACGCACAGGGTGAATCGACATTTACCGACGACATCCCGCTGCCGCAAGGGACTCTCCATGCTTTTCCTGTCGTATCGACCATCGCCCACGGCAAGATTTTATCAGTCGAACTCAATGCCGCACTGGCTTATCCCGGCGTCGTGCAAATTTTATCGGCTCAGCATATTCCTGGTATTAACAACATCGGCAATATTGAAGCCGAAGAAGTATTGCTGGCCGACCAGATAGCTATGTATCAGGGCCAACCTATCGCGCTGGTCATTGCCGAAACAGAAACCATCGCCCGGCAAGCGGCCGGATTGGTCAACATTGAATACCAGGAATTACCCGCTGTTTTCGATGCCAGAACGGCGGATGCTCAAGGCTTGCATATAGCCCCTCCGCGGATCTTCTCGCTGGGTGAAGTCGATAAGGCCTGGCAGGCATGTGACTTTATTATAGAAGGATCGGCCAGTACGGGGGCTGCAGAGCATGTCTATCTAGAAACCCAAACTGCGCTAGCCATTCCGCTGGAAAATAACGGTTTAAAGTTGTTTTCTGCCACACAGTCGCCGGGCTTGGTGCAACGGGCCTGTGCCCGGGCGCTGAACTGCCCGATGCACAGGATTGAAGTCGACGTTTTGCGTCTGGGCGGCGGCTTTGGCGGCAAGGAAGAACAAGCCACGCTATGGGCGGCTTTAGTTGCGCTAGCCGCATGTCTGCTTAAAAAACCGGTCAAAATAAAATTAAACCGTGACGAAGACATGCGTCTGACCGGCAAACGCCATCCCTATGATGCCGACTTTAAGATCGGCCTGGACCAAACCGGTAAAATCCTGGCGTATCAAGTTGAATTTTTTCAAAACGCCGGCGCGGTGGCTGATCTTTCGCTGGCCATACTTGAACGAACGCTGTTTCACACCGGCAACAGTTATTTCATTCCCAATGTTCGCGCCACCGCCAACAGTTGTCGGACGCATCTGCCGCCGAATACGGCTTTTAGAGGCTTCGGCGGCCCGCAAGCCATGTTCGTATTGGAATCGGCCATTTTTAAAGCCGCTCAGACCATGCATCTCGACCCTGCCGTGATTCAGCAAAAAAACTTGCTCAAAGAAGGCGATCATTTCCCTTATGGCATGCAAACACGGCGATGTTTTGCTGAAACCACCTGGCAGACTGTGCAATCACACTATGCCATTCAAGACCGGCAACAAGCTATCGACACTTACAATACCCTGCATCCTTTAAGCAAAAAAGCCTTGGCGCTCATGCCGATCTGTTTTGGCATTTCTTTTACCGCGACCTTTCTCAATCAGGCCGGAGCGCTGGTGCATATTTATACAGACGGCTCGGTCAGCGTCAGTATGGGGGCTGTTGAAATGGGGCAAGGGATTAAAGAAAAAATCCGAAATATCGCCGCAGTAACGTTTGCCATTGATGTAGCCCGCGTCAAGGTAGAAAGCACCAACACGTCACGCATTGCCAATATGTCGCCGACTGCTGCCAGCGTGGGTTCCGATCTTAACGGTGCGGCCACGTTACTGGCCTGCACGCAGATTCTTCAAAACCTGAAAGCAGTTGCCGCCAAACTTTTAGGCAACAATGCCAACGCAGAACAAATCACTTTCAAACAGGAAAAAGTCTACTTAAACGGCGAAGTCACGGCGATTGACTGGAGAAAATTGATCAGTCAGGCTTATCTATCCAGAACGGCGCTGTCAGCCCATGCCCACTACGCAACCCCCGCCGTGTTTTTTGACCGGACCCAGGAAAAAGGCAACCCGTTTGCTTACCATGTCTACGGTTGTGCCTCGGTGGAAGTGACTGTCGATTGCCTGCGCGGCATTTATAGAATCGACCGGGTCAGCCTTGTGCATGATATGGGTAAAAGCCTGAAGCCGATGGTAGATCGTGGTCAAATTGAAGGCGGCGTGGTTCAAGGCCTGGGCTGGATGACGATGGAAGAAATCATTTATGATCAACAGGGCCGCTTAAAAACCGATAACCTGACCAATTACAAAATACCGGACCTTTATTTCGCGCCTGAGATTGAAATCGAGCTTTTATCACATGAAGAATCCCCCGCTGTCATGCATTCCAAAGCCATCGGCGAACCACCTTTGATGTATGGAATAGGCGCTTACTTTGCACTGGTTAAAGCCATACAAGCCTATAACCCGTACTGGCAACCCGACTTCTGC
>JBAZTN010000096.1:0-11133 GCA_041661895.1 Methylobacter sp.
CTTCAATACGAATGGCAAGCGTTATTCCCATGTCGGCATTTATATCAGTGATGATAAGTTTATTCATGCGCCCAGTCAGCGCACAGGAAAAGTACACGTTTCAAGCCTCAAAAACCGTTACTGGAGAAACCGGTATATCTGCGCGCGCCGTCCTTGACAGCGTTTTGATGGAAAATCATGGTTGAGGCCGATGTCATTATTATCGGCGCGGGTGCATCGGGACTGATGTGCGCAATTGAGGCGGGCAAGCGCGGTCGCAAGGTGCTGGTTCTGGATCATGCCAACAAGGCCGGAAAGAAAATCCTGATGTCCGGTGGCGGCCGCTGCAATTTCACTAATTATTCCATTGAGCCGGATAACTACATTTCGCACAACCCACATTTTTGTAAGTCAGCGCTAAGCCGTTACACCCAGTGGGATTTTCTGGCGTTAATCGGGCGATACCAGATTCCTTTTCATGAAAGAGATCACGGGCAGTTGTTTTGCAATGAAAGCGCGCGGGATATCCTCAATATGTTGCTGGCAGAATGTGACAAGGCTGGCGTGGTTGTGCAGTTGAACACTCGGATCGATTCAGTTGAACGGTTTGATGACCGGTTCCATCTTAAAACCAGTCATGGCAATTTTACCTGTCAGTCATTAGTGGTTGCGACAGGCGGCTTGTCGATACCCAAAATGGGGGCGACGCCTTTGGGTTATAAAATTGCCCAGCAATTTGGTATTAATGTACTGCCTACCTGTGCTGGCTTGGTACCGTTTACCTTGCAGCCGGAAGATAAAGAAAAGTTCTCGGCGTTATCGGGCATTGCCGTGCTTTGTGTGGTCAGCAATAAAAGGCAGAGTTTTAGTGAAAACGTATTGTTTACCCATCGCGGTTTGAGCGGTCCGGCCATTTTGCAGATTTCATCCTATTGGCGTGCCGGAGAGGAGGTCGTGATTAACTTGCTGCCGCAGTTAAATTTGGAGGCAGAGCTAAAATCAAAACGTCAGCAAAAAATCAAAAATAAGTTAAAAACAATTCTGGAAGGCTATTTGCCCAAGCGGCTGATAAGTTGTTTTCTGCCTGAGGATTTGCTGGAATTGTCTTTACAAGATGTGTCAGACAAACAGATACAGCAAGTTGCAGACCAGATTAACAACTGGACGATTAAGCCCAATAGCACCGAAGGTTATCGTACCGCAGAAGTGACTTCCGGCGGGGTTGATTGTGATGCTATTTCTTCCAAAACCATGGAAAGCAAGCAGGTACCAGGACTTTATTTTGTTGGTGAAGTGCTGGATGTTACCGGTTGGCTGGGAGGCTACAATTTTCAGTGGGCATGGTCATCAGCCTGGTGCGCAGGGCAGTATGTATAAGAATACAAGATATGTTAATGACTATTAAGTCGGTCTTGGGTGTAGTCGGGTTTTTAATCCTGATTGCACCCTTCATGGATAGCATGAAAAACTCGCGGATTAAAAAGACTATGGACAATCATCCGGTTATTTTTGTGCTGGCGATTTTTATTACTGAGGGACTGGTTGCCTTTCTTTAATCGGTGACCATGTTCTTGCAACAGTGCGCGATGATTGTCAGATGCGTACTGACTATCTCTATCATTATGCCAAATCCAGCATCTACCGGGTTTGCGTTTCCAAACGACCATGTTAATCCGCATCAGTGACCAGTCGACCACTTGCCGCGAATACAAATCGACGACTACAACCAAGTACAATCAGCCTTCCAGTGTATTAATAAGTAATTCGCCGACATAGGTCTGTTGTGCGTATAGCCTGTTTAATTAAATCATTTCAGTTCGGGTGTCGCGCACAACAGGCCTATCAATTTGATAGTAAAGCTGAATTTTCTAGTCATTCAAAATATCTTGACGCCAAGAAGACGTTGTCTATAATGAAAATCGCACGAAAAACAGTTCGTGAGCTATTAATATTAAGAGGATGTTATGAGTCAATTAACGTATGCTGATATTAAACCTGTCTGCCCCTATCAGACAGACGCCGCACTATTAAAAGCCAATAACCTATTGAGTTCCTTACTAAATGGCAATGCTTACATGGATTGCAAAATTCATGATATTGCGATTCATCACAAAGCCAAGTCCGATAATCTCTGGGAGGTTTTCGAGAACCTAAAGCAGTTAATTTTTGATCAATTAAATCCCAAGTTAAACGATTCCGAAATCATTGAAACCTTCGAGGAGGATGATGCAGTCTGGATGGAAATGGAATCCGAGGAAAGGATTGGTTTGTCTTAAAGAATGGTAGACGGAAGTAATCGATAGCTACTGATACATCCAACGCGCGGTTTGCTTCTTTGGCAGCCGCGCATGACATGCCTATTGACCGGATAGCGTTATCAGTTCGACCTGGAAATACTGAGTGCAGCAAGTAAAGTAACAATACCGCTGATTACACAGGCAATCATGAATTGATGGCTTAATCGGATATTTACCTGGCACGTCGAGTGCGTGAAAGTGATGTGGAGCTTTTCAGCGATTCGATCAGGGATAAAAGCAATGTGCTTTTCACAAAATCCGGATGTATGACTGTAATCTTAACCTTCCCAAAACCATCGATTGAAAGCTTGGCATAGGGTGGGTGTCCATGTATCATAAATCATTGCTTGGCTTGGAATATTTTACGACAGAATCAATAATGGCAAATTTGTAACACTGAGTTACAGTCTTGTTGCATTGAGTTCATAAGACCAAGTCGATTTCAGGTATATCGGTATACATCATAAATAAAATTTGGGGGATAATTTGGACATATTAAGTATATTAATCATATTGGTCGTGTTGGTTGCGGCTATTTGGGTAAAAAAGAAATTGCTTAAGTCTGAAATGCCCAAAAATAAAGAGACATTTCCTGGTCGCGAAGTCCCTTTAGTGAAAAGCTCGCACTCAGTGCCAACAGAGACCATAGCAAACGAAGATAATGCGCTAGATAAAGACGATGCGGATCGTGAGCCAGTTCCTCAACCTGTCGTTAACAACGAGCAAAACCAAGTCGAATCACTACAAAGTATTGAAATCTCGCCAGTCAAAATCATTAACGAGTATGGTGCCGATACTTGTGTAAAAACAAACGATCAAATTCCCGAAGACTCAGTACTCAGAAGGCATTATCTCGCCCAATTGGCTGCTGAACGGGAATCAATCACCAATCCCTATCCCACCGACTCCGTATTGCGTAGGCATTATGAAAGCATGCTTGCTACATCGTTGGTTCAGCCAATCGATTCTGCTGAAACTGGAACTGAAGCTGTAGGTATCACAGAATTGCCCACAGAAAGGCAACAAATCCCTGAAGAGTCAACACTCAGAAGACATTTTCTGACCCGGCTCCAGGCGGAAATTGAATTCGAAGTGTTTCCCCGACCCACTGACTCGATATTAAAGCGCCATTACGACAGTCTTATCGTAGCAAAAATCGCTGATCGACTTGCCGAGATGTCAGGGCATAACCATTGATCAGTATTCAAGCCGGTCATATGGCATCATCTTGGGACCGCTTTGCTACCAATTTCTCATCATGCCCAGCTGGGTAAATTAAAATTGGGGAACTCTGGCCAATTTTGATTTATTCAAAAACGCCGCTTGTGAGTTGAATGCAAGCTATTTTTTAACGTCACCTACGATAGCCTCGGTTTGCCAGCCGCCGCCCAGCGATTTGTATAAGGCAACCATATTACTGGAAAGCGCGGACTCGCTGGTGACCAGATCGCTCTGGGCCAGATAAAGCGCCTTTTGGCTTACCAGCACATCGAGAAACGCGGTCAAGCCCTTTTGATAGCGCTCGTTGGCTAATTGAACTGCCAGTTGGTTTGCCGAAACGGCTTGCGACAGTGCTTTGTGTCGTTCCTGTTCCTTGCTATAGGCGATGAGTGCATCTTCCACTTCCTTAAAAGCCGATAGAACGGTGGACTGATAGGTCAGGAAGGCCTGCTCAAATTGCGCTTTTTTACTTTTGATATTGGCGTTCAGTTTTCCCCAGTTGAAGATCGGCATGGTTATTGACGACGCTGCCGACCATGATTTCCCGATCGGGGTGAAGTCGGTGATGGTCGTGTTTTGTAAGCCTATGAACGCCGCCAGGTTGACTTTCGGGTACAGCTCGGCGGTCGCAACGCCAACGGATGCGTTGGCTACGGCCAGTTGCCGTTCGGCGCGGCGGATATCCGGTCTGCGCTGTAATAATTCGGAGGGGAGGTTGGTTATTATATCAGCAGAAACGGCTGGGATGGCGCCTTGTTGCTCAAGCCGGATAGTCAGCGCACCGGGTTCTTTACCGAGCAATACGCTGAGCGCGTGTATCGATTGTTTAACGGCCGTTTCATAGTTCGGCAACTGCGCCTCTGTCGTGGCAGCCAGGGCTTGCGACTGGGTTACTTCCAGCATGCTCGCAAGTCCAGCCTGTTGCCGGATTTGCGTCAGTTCATGGGTTTCCTGTTGAGAGTATAAATTTTCACGGGTTATTGCGACCAGTTGTTGGTTGGCGCGCAGTTCAATGTAATTGCGTGCCACTTCGCCCAGCAGGGTAATCAGCACGTCCCGGCTGTTTTCCACTTCGCTATCAACCGTTGCATCGGCAGCTTCCACCGCTCGTCGGATGCCGCCGAAGAAATCCAGTTCCCATTGGGCGTCAAAACCCATTTGAAAAATGTTGATGAACTGATTGCCGATGCCAAAACCGCCTATCGCAGAGCCTGTGTCGCCGGCTTGAGACGCCGATGATGAGAAATTGTTGAACCGCCTGCTGATGTTGCTCTTGGCGTCCACGCTGGGCAAGCCTGTTGCAATGGTCGCGGTGCGCAGGGCACGGGCGTCCTTGACTCGCTCCAGGGCAAGCTTTAAATCCAGGTTGGAAACGATGGCGTCGCTGATGAGTCTGTCGAGTACCGGATCATTAAAGGTCTTCCACCATTTATCCGGCTGTTCTGCGCGGGAAGGTGTACCGACAGTCGTTTCACTCCACTGCTGGGGAACCGGGATTTTTGGAGGTTGGTAGTCGGGGCCGACGGCAAAGCAGCCGGATAGCAACGTAGTGATGAACAGCATAACAGGACGGAGGTTCATCATTATGATCCGCCGTTGCCGGCATAATCCTTGGCTTCAATGAAAACGTCCATTTGCTGACCCACATAGACGGGCAACAGATTCCTGTCAAAACTGTAGAGCGCCTGCAATACACGGGTATCAACCCGTTCGGTGCTATCGCCGGTCAGGGATTTTTTGGGCACCACGTAGGGTTCCACATAAGCCAGGATCAGATCGGCTTTGAAATCTCGGTTGCCTCGCAGGTAGGCAACAGCCCTGCTGTTTTTGTCGAACCGCCAGGCATCATTCTCATCAATGTCAACCCGCACATGCAGCTGGTCCAGATTCCCCAGCACCAGCAGCGGTGTGTTCAGGGCTCCAGCCTGGGCGAATTCGCCCGGCCGGATGTTGACCTGCAACACCTCCCCATCTACAGGCGCTTGAACGACGAGTAGGGCCAGTGTAGTTTGTGTAGTTGCCAGTGCGGCTTCGGCTTGCTGCACTAGGGCTTTGGCGCTATCCAGTTTGGTTGAGTTGATAAGCAGGGCATTGCGCCGTTTAAGCAGTTCCTCGGAGCTGATGGCGCGCCGGTCGGTCACCGCCTCGGCCAAATCGCTGAGTGATTTGGCGTCTTTGAGCGAGGCTTTTGCTTCGTTAACGCCAGCTTGGGCTTTTTTAAGATCGGCAAGCTTAACGGCCAATTCTGCACGGGTATCACGGTCATCCAGATAAAACAGCGGCGTACCGGCCTTGACTTTATCGCCAACCTTGACGGCAACGGTGGTGACGATACCGGACAAGGGCGTGCCGATAGCGATATTCTGGCTTTTTGCCTCGATAATTCCTGCCCCGGCAATAAACGATTTAAACGGGGCGGAGGCCGGCTGTGCAACGGCTGGAGCAATTGGCATCGGTTTATTACTGTTGACGACGGTGTATGCTGCAAAAAGGAATCCCGCAACAGCCAGTATCGGTAGTATGTATTTGGCTTGCATATTGACTCCTTTATTCTGCACTTCTCACCTTAATTATATGCCCGTCATCCATTTCGGCAATGCGGTCGGCGAAGCTGAAAATGCGGGCGTCATGAGTTACGATGACTAAGGCCCGGTCTTTGTGCAGAGCTACATTCTTGAGCAAGGCCATCACATGGTGTCCGGTTTCGTGATCCAGTGAGCTGGTGGGTTCGTCGCAAACAATCAGTCTCGGGCTATGAATCAGCGCTCGGGCAATGGCTACACGCTGCTGCTGTCCGCCGGAAAGCTCAGAGGGCAAAGCCGTCACTCGCTCACCTAAACCTACTTGCTCCAGAACATTGATGGCTTTGCGCTCGGCCTCGGCGCGTTTCATGCCGTTGATAATAAGCGGGATCGATACGTTTTCTGCCGCGCTGAGCGAAGGGAGCAGGTTGAAAGCCTGAAAAACGAAACCGATGTTGCGCGCCCTGAAAGCCAGTTTGTGGTGGTTGCTCATGTTGAGCAAGTCTTCGCCGAACACTTCGCAATAGCCTGTGTCCTGATCGAGGATACCGGCAATTACCGAAATCAAGGTAGTCTTGCCGCAGCCTGACGGACCGACCAGCATCATCAGTTCGCCCATGGCAATATCCAGATTGACGCCATTAAGCGCGGTCACTTTTTGGCCTCCGGTATCATAAATTTTAACCACGTTTTGGCAGCGCACAGCTAATGATGTTTGCTCCATCAGTTATCCTTTAAAGACAATGGCCGGTTCCAAAAGTATCACTTTGCGTATACTGATCAGCGCTGCAAATACGCAGATCATGCTGACCCCCGCGCCGCTAAACAGCAGCAGTTGCCAGGGAAACTTGAACGCCAGTATCGAATGACGCATGGCGTAGCCGAATAATGCAGTCAAACCCACGCCTAAACCGTAACCGATAGTGCCAACCAGGACTGCCTGTAGCAAAATCATGCGTAACAAAGTCCAGTTGCTGGTTCCCATCGCTTTTAGAACGCCGAATTGACGCAAATTTTCCAGAGTAAAATTGTAGAAGGTCTGGCCGGCAATGGCGGCGCCGACAATAAATCCAAGCAGCACCGACATGCCGAAATTAATGGGAATACCGGTGTTGCGCATAAAATATTGATAAGTGAGGGTCATGAATTCTGCTCGAGTATAGGCCGCCAAACCTGTGGAAGCCCGTATTCGGCGGGTTAATTCGCCGAGATCCTGCCCTTGTTTGGCTTTAACCAGAACAAAGGATAGCAGTTTGCGTTCCTTTGGTGCGTAACTTGTAGCGCGGGTATAGGTGGTATAGACCACGGGTTGAGACTGAAAAGTCCGGGTAACTTTGGCGATGCCCACCACGATAGCGCGGCGATCATTCAGTTCCAGAGTGTCGCCTACTTTGAGTGGAACAGATTTGCCGCCGGGTATCGGTGAAGGTTTGCCCAGCTTTTCTATGGCACCGTCAATATCAACGATAACGGCGTCGCTACGGCGCAAATCCTCGATTTTTCCTTCCAGCATGACTGGCGGGCCGCCGATTAATGTGGCGTCGTCCAGTCCTACGACAATACAGGTTTGAAAGGTGCCGTCGGTAAGACGCGCTTTCAAAAGTCCCTTGTACATCGGCATGGCCCATTCCACACCGGAAATGCCGCGTACCCGATAAAGCTCGGTGTCCTGCAAGGGTTTGATGTCATCGACGAACTGTACCTTTGAATCCATCACCCAAATATCGGGCAAGCCGACATCCGTTATGAAGCTGTAGGAGCGCGCCATGATCCCCAAAAAAATGGCCGGCTGCTGGGTCATGATTAGCGAGGCAAAGGTCAGCCCCATGACAATACCGAGATATTTGCCTTTATCACCCATCAACATTTTTAAGGCAATGTGATTCATGGCTTTGAACTCTTTGTTGGCTTGACTGAGCTGTAGCGACTTTATACTATAACGGTAGCATAACAGATTACATCAAAACAAAACCGGCCAATAATGGAAAGGTTCTAACCCAATCCATGCAACACAAATTGACAACGTACAATCGTATAAATAAAATGTAATTTATGAACCACATATATATAAATTTATCCCTAAAACACAACACACGATGGCTGCGAAAATTACTTTGCTTTCGCCGCAGTGTTGTTCTATTGGTTTATTAATTTCATTTTACCAAAGCAACTGCGGGTCTTGTCCCAGTTGCTTTGGTAGTCTTTCCGGCAAGATTCGCGGTTTTTTCATTCTAAGGAGAAGATTGTGCATCAACCCGAGTCTGTTATATCGCAAAACAATCGTCAGGTAATTTTTGGTTATCTGTTTGTTTTACTCGGCGCGTTTGGCTTTTCATCCAAAGCGGTACTGATTAAATTAGCTTACGGTTACAGTCATGAACTAGATGCCATCACCTTGATGGTGCTGCGCATGGCGATTTCATTGCCTTTTTTTCTGATGGTTGCGTTATGGTCTGCTAATGATTCGGCAAAAACAAAAGATGCGCAGCACTTAAACAGGCAAGACTGGCTAATGATTCTCGGCTTGGGCGTATTGGGCTATTACATCGCCAGCTTCCTTGATTTTGCAGGGCTGCAATATATCTCGGCAGGTCTTGAGCGATTGATTTTATTTCTTTATCCGACCATTGTCGTTTTGTTTACAGCGGCGATACAACGCCGGTCTATTAACCGTCACCAGGCACTTGCATTGGCTTTAAGCTATGCGGGGATGATTTTTGTGTTTGTCGACAATATGGCGGCAATGGCGTTATCGGGACTGTTGTTAGGTTCGACATTGGTTTTGGCTAGCGCCATCGCGTATGCCTTTTTCTTGATGGGCAGCGGCATGATGGTCAAGCGGATAGGTTCGACGCGTTTTACCGCCTACTCAATGACGGTAGCCTGTCTGGCGACCGGCCTGCATTTTGTGATTGAACATGGCGTTAAACTTTTGAATCTGCCGGAAAGTGTCTATTGGCTGGCGCTAATCATGGCTATTTTCTCCACCGTGCTTCCGGCCTTTTTAATGAATGCAGGGATCAGGCGCATCGGCGTCGGTTCGGCATCTATTATCAGTTCTACAGGGCCGATAGCTACTTTGGCGCTGGCCTTCTTGTTGTTGGGCGAGGCTTTGACATTGGCGCAACTGGCCGGGACTGCTTTGGTGTTAATCGGTGTTTATGTGGTCAGGCGGGCTAAAGCATAAATAATTTAATCTAAAAAATCATTGTTGTTCAGCATGTAGGGCATTTTATTCCTCAGGAAGCGCCGGATAAGTTCAATAAGGCTTTAAACAGGCACTGGCAATGATTATGCATTAGAGGGAATCTAAAAACATCGCACTAAGAGTGTTCGACAAGCTCACAGGCTAAATAATACAAAAGCACTTTTTAGATAGATAAATTTAGTATAATCAGAATCATCCTCGAATGCTGAATTGGACTGACTGAAAACATATGGTAATGAAATCACAAAATATTTTTGAACATCCTGTTTTTGCCTTAGGGTTTAGAGCTTTTTTTGTCTTGGCCGGATTGGCTGCGTTGATTCTGATTGTCTTTTGGAATGCCATGTTTGAAGGCTCTTCAACGCTGGATGTTTATTTTTCCAGTACGTACTGGCATGCACATGAAATGCTGCTAGGTTATTCCGTAGCCGTTATTTCAGGATTTTTATTAACGGCGGTTAAAAGCTGGACAGGCAGACCGACTTTGACTGGCTGCAAATTGGCGGGATTGTGCCTGCTATGGATATATGGACGTATCTTGCCCTTTTATGCAGGCTGGTTGCCTGATGCATTGATTGCACTGGTAGATTTTTCATTTTTGCCTGTGCTGGCCTATCAAGTCAGCAAACCTGTCATTCAGGCAAAGCAATTCAGAAATCTGGTTTTTATTGGGCTTTTGCTACTACTGACAATAGGTAATGGCTTGATACATGCTGAAATGTTGGGTCTACAAGAAAATACCGCAGAGATAGGTGTCCAGCTGGTAATCGCGACTATTATCGTCATGATTCTGATCATTGCCGGGCGTGTATTTCCTTTCTTTACTGAGCGGGGAATATCCGGAACGTTGATCATAAAAAATCCATCGCTGGATGGCTTGTCGATAGCTTCAGCCGTCGCTGTATTTGCTCTTCAGATGTTTGGCGTTTCAGGAACTCTTTTAGCCCTGACAGCGATCTTGGCTGTTGCAGCTAATGGCATGAGGCTATCGGGCTGGTATGTGCCGCGCATCCGGTATGTGCCATTGTTATGGGTGCTTTATACCGGCTATGGCTGGATTATTCTGGGTTTTATGTTGACGGCATTATCCGCTTATTCGGTAATATTGCCGTCGCTAGCGTTGCATGCTTTCACCTTAGGCGGCATTGGCGTATTAACGCTGGGGATGATGGCACGGGTGTCATTAGGTCATACTGGCAGGGCTCTAAAGGCTTCAAATGCAATGGCTATTGCCTTTGTTTTGATTAATCTGGCTGCATTCTTCCGGGTTTTGTTGCCGGTAGCTATGCCAGGCTGGTATGGAATTTTGATTTATGTGTCCGCACTTTCATGGCTGGCGGCATTTGCGTTATTCGTTTTTGTTTATATGCCCATCCTAACCAGTGCAAGGATTGATGGTCAGGACGGGTAATTGTTTTTCAGGTTAGAGAGTTCTGTTTTTTAATATTCGACGTAGAAAAATAAAAATAAAAAAAGCCTGTTATTAATGACAACTCAAAACCAATTTGTAAATTCACATTTTCTGAGAGACCTCTTTAAGCGTGTTTTGCCCAACTCTCAGGCTGTTGCGCTTGCAATTATTCTAATAGTCAGCTTCGTGCTGATTTATTCATTGTCCGATTTGTTGATGCCGGTTTTTGTATCAATCGTGCTGGCATATCTGCTGGAAGGCTTAATAAGTAAGGCCGAAAGCATGAGGATGCCGCGTCTGCCGGCTGTCTATCTGGTATTTTCAGTGTTTATGGCCTGTTTGGTCTTCCTGCTGTTTTATTTGCTGCCACTTGTTTCACAACAGGCTGTCGAACTTGTTCAACAGATCCCGGAGATACTTAACAGGGCGCAAACCGGGATCATGAGCTTGCCGAAAATGTATCCGCAATTTATTTCAGAAAGCAAAATCCAACAG
>JBAZTN010000097.1:0-11093 GCA_041661895.1 Methylobacter sp.
ATATATAACGGCTAGCCTTGGTCAATGATGCATGCATTCTGGCATTGATCAGCCAGGTAAACATGAAAACGTCACATTTATGAATGGAATAGAGCAGTTTCATTTCTTTATCCTCTTGAGAGAAGCTCTACAAAATTCGACCGCGAACTTTTGCAGAGGTGGAAATCATAGATTTTCCATTTACTCTTTATCCTTAGCCTTCAGAACAAAGAGTAAAACTCTTCTGTGACAAAGAAATGAACGTTTGTTTAAGATTTCGTGACAATGTTGTTTAAAAAGGCTAACGGATAACCTTATGCCACCCCCGCGTACGCTGGTTGCGGTTCAAGCTGCTGATCCAGCAACTGATGGCTTTCTTCCAGCCAGCGGATAACGGCAATCTGTCCTGCCTCGTCCTCGACCAATGCAGTGCAACTCTCCACCCAGTCGCCACAATTGCAGTAGGTTTTACCAAACTCCATCTCGGTAATATCGGCATGATGGATATGCCCGCAGATAACGCCATCCACCTGTCTTTTTTGTGCTTCCAGGCTCAGGATGTGCTGGTAGTTATCCATAAAGCTGACTATGTTTTTGACTTTGTGTTTTAAGAATGCAGATACCGACCAGTATTTGTAACCCATTCGGGTGCGGATGATGTTAAACCAGCGATTAACCATCAATAAGACTTCATAGGCCTCTCCGCCTATGTAAGCCAGGTTTCTATTGTGACAGACGATGCTGTCAAACTCATCGCCGTGCAGAACAAGAAACTTGCGTCCGTCCTGGGTAGTATGAACAGCGTTTAGCTGTATATCAATGCCGTTGAAATGCATTCCGGCATGTTTGCGGAACTGTTCATCGTGATTGCCGGGGATGTAAATGACGCGCGTGCCTTTTTTGGCTTTGTTGAGCACCCGTTGCACAATGTCGCTGTGCAAGGCCGGCCAATAAAAGCCGGATTTGAATTTCCACAAATCGATAATATCGCCGACCAGATATAGATAGTCGCATTCGACGTTATCAAGAAAATCTCTTAGCTGTTCGGCCTTGCAGCCTTTAGTACCCAAATGGGTATCTGAAATCCAAATTGAACGATAGTGTATTGTCATTTTAGCCATCTTCAAAAAGTTTCGACGATTGCCACAATACCCTTGAATTATTACAGCAAGTTAACTGTTTGATGACATTTTCATTAAGTTTCAGTACCCTGCTTCGACGGCCACCCAATCCTTCAGTTGTGATGCTACCCATGCGCCGTCATCCAGAGTTAGATCATGGCCTGCCCAGGGGTGACTGCGGAGTTCCAGATGCCATTTTTTGTGTATCGCCTCTGAGCAGGCTGGCGCCACCAAACGATCACCTAGCCCGTTTAATAATAAAACCGACTGCTCCGGTTTTATATCACCGGGCTGATAGGTTGCAGCCGCAATAATCTGGCGGAAGCTGTTTTTAAGGCTCATGGGGCGTTCGTCTTGTATCTTTTCCCAGGCTTGAATTATCTGTTCATCCTGCGCCGAGCCAGTTCTCGACTGGCTCGCGGCATACACACCATCCCTGGCGATATATCGGCGATTGCTTATCAACTGCAAAATTCCCGATTCCCGGTTATGCACGTCACGCATCATCGTCAACGCGACAAAGTCCCTATAACTTTGCCAGCGCAGCCGCTGATAAAAGGGACTCAAATCGGCAAAACTGGTATTCATCAGGGTTGCGCCGCAAATATCCTCGGGATAGCTTCGCATCCATTCCCAGGCGACCATCGCCCCCAGCGAAAGTGCCAGAAACGTTACCGGCTGTTGTAGGAGACCATGATCGAGGGCATGGCGGCGCACACTGTCTGTTATCGCCTTGATCGTGCGTGGACTGGCTTCTCGATGAAAACAACCGGTGCCGGGTAAGTCCTGCAGCGTTATTTGAGCATCCGGAAATGTCGATTGCAAAAGGGGAACGAAATCGCCCCAGTGCGCCGACTCACGCGCCAGACCTCTAAGCAGAATCCAGTTTTGTGCTAGAGCCTTATTCATACCAAAGACCTGATGCCTTTTTTTCATAGGCTGTCTTTTGTTCCGGCTTAAGCTGTGTCCATTTTTCCGGATACAAAAGACCCCGGTGTAAAAAATCAAACAGCATGAAATGCCGGCGAAAAATCCGTTGCTGTCGGTGAGGCAAGAGCGGGTGGAACAAACCATGCCGGGAGAAAAGATGCATGGGACTCTTACGCAGCCAGAGCCATGAACCCATTTCCAGGGTCAGCGGAAGGAATAGACGTTCGGCCGCAAACCGCTGCACAAAATCATCGAACAGATAATCCCATAGGTCACCGTTAATTACATATTCCCGACACGTTGGTTCAATTCTATAAATATGGTGTTGATAGCAACGATCAAACAGTTCTTTTAAGGCTAAGGTTTCAGCAATAAAGGCAAAAGGGGTTTTACACGAGGCGTAGGGAAACCATAAACGATCCTGAATGCCAAATCCTGAGTGCAAATCCAGGGCGATGGACAAAGGTGAGTTGAACAGATGTTGATCCACAACGCGGCACAAAGCTTGCGCTTCCTTTTCCATTTTTAAAGTATCACCCCGATACCAGGGCAGGCGGGGGGTGATCCGTTGCCCGCTGTAAATGCGGGTTGCACCCACACCTTCCACAGGTGAATTTCGCATCAAATCGACGCCGTTGCCATTGCAGCGCGTGCCAAGATAAACGCCTACCGGATTGACGATGGGCACAAAGACCAGCCGGGACTTTTCAAGCCGGACCAGAAATTCCTCATCCCAGTCCAGCAACTGACTGATGGTTTGCATATAAGACAGGATCACTTGAGAACCGATCTTCTCCAGCCCATGCACACCGCCAAAAAAAGCTAATACAGGCACATCGGGTTGGGTTGACCCCAGAGTAATGCAATGAATGGGAAATTCATGATCTTGGTATTGAATCTTTTCTATTACCTCAATTTGAGCCCGGCCTCCTAATTGCTCAATAATGCGTTCAAGTTGATCGAGTTCAGGGAATTTAATGCCAGTCATAATCCAAAATAGCAGTTATAGTCTACGAAAAACCAATGTAACCCTATTTCCGGAAAAACAGGTTCCGACAATAATTCTTTTTTCCGACTGGATCATTCAAATGGGGGAGATCAGAATATCCGCGATATTTTAACAGAAGAAATCATCAGGAAACCCTGAATTAAAAAGACCATCGGCCAATAATTCAGGCTTTGAGGGAAGCTGCCAAAAAGCAGAAAAAGTACCGGAAACAGGACACCATTCACGGTAATAGGCACGCCTTCGAAACCCGCACCTTCAGAAACATTATAGCGTGCAAGCCGAAGCATGCCACAGGCGACAAAAAACAACGCTACTGCGATACCTAAAACACCGGGAGAGCCCATTGCATAAAACAACAAGGCGGGAGCAACGCCAAAGGATACCAAATCAGACATGGAATCAATTTGTTTGCCGAAAAGATTCTTTTGATGCAGCAAACCGGCTATTTTCCCGTCAAGCACATCAAACACCACCGCCAAAAACAGCAGCAATGCGCTTAAATCATAAAGACCGTCAATTGCCAGCAAAATCGAAAGAATGCCGCAGCACAGATTTCCAACAGTAAAAATATCAGCAATTTTCATTAGACTTAAAATTTTCATATTGCACCCTGTGGTTAGTTATAACTATTGCAAGCATATAACAGGCTCGTGACAGAATGATGAAACTCAGTGGGTGCAAATTAAGCAATCAAGTGTCAAAGCGATTAATCCCTCGGAATACATAAGCCGGGTTTATTCCAAAGGTATCGCGAAAACTGTGACTGAAATGGGTCGCATCTGAAAATCCGGCATCTAGTGCGGCAATGGTCATATTATCCGTGGCGCTTAAACTTTCCAATGCTAGAAATAGCCGTTTCCATGCCCTGAAACGTCGATAGGGGACATCGGTGTGCTCTTTAAACAAATGCAGAAATCGTCAGGGTGAAAGATCGGCCCTATCGGCCAAATATTCTTGTGAGAAGTTGCAATCCGGCTCATTGCAAATCAGATCGATAGCGGCCTGTACCCGTGAATCGATCACTAGGTTCAGCTCTCCGTCACAGCGCAACAAGCTGTCCAGACAGTTTTCAATAACGGCTTTATCGGGATCTGTTTCATAAATCCATCGCAGTTGATCGATCAGCTCATCATCCTGAAAAACAGACACAGATTGTTCCGCGCAAGCAAACCGGCGCTTGAAATACAGGAAATCGGAACTGTCTCTTTCAATAAATATCTTGCCGTGTATGCCGCCTTGGAAATCAAGCTCATGCTGGATACCTGCGGGGACAATTGCGCAGCGACAGCTCTGCCATGCGCCGTTTGCGATTTTTATCCTGAAAGGTCGGTAGATGCCGACATGCAATGCCACTGTTGCATAGCTGTGCGCATCCAGATGCACTGACGGGCCGAAATAAAGCGACCGACCTCGCCTGATAAACAAGCGCATATATGCAGGATAAAGTTTTAGCATAGCCAGTTCATACAAGATTTTATTTTGATGATCTGATTATAATCCTACGAACTGATTTTCATGCACGTTACCAACCATAAAAATTAAAGGACATACCATGAATGTTATTGAGTTTAAGTCGGGCTTTAACAAATTGCTGGGCAATGTTATGGAGGATGTGATTTATGAGCATCGTTTTTTTGATCTTTCATCCGACCAAAAGCCCTGGTTCGATACCGGCCATGATGTTGAAGCAGGCGCCAGCCTGACGTCTTTCGCCGCCGGACAAACCCGGTTTAAAGATCTGCCCATCACGCTGGAACCCAACTTCCAGCTGTGGTTTCGTATCGGACAGGACGGCGAGATATTCCGCGGCACCCGTGACAGCCATAGCTTTACAGCAACGAAATCGGGGCGGCTTTATCTAGCCAGTTATTTTCCGGGGGAATGGGCCAGCAAGACAGGCAAACTGGTAACGCCGGATGAAGCGTACGACATGGTCACAGGCAATCTGGCCGTACTGCTTATTCGCTGGCAGGGCAATACGCTGGAAGATTTGAAATATCTTGCCAAGCACGGCGACGTAAACAATCTGATTGCAATGGAAATTGACCGCTTGGTTTCGCCCGTTATTTCGCCGGAAGGCTGGGATTATCTGTGGTTCATAGGGCCTGCCGAAATTTATCAATCCTGTACAGTACCGGCAAAGGAGTCGGCGATATGCTGTCATACCCACAACGACACCGGCCTATTGCAAAAGGCTGTTTTTCTGCCCTTTAAACCGGATATCCGCTTGCGATGGTCATGGAAAATGGATGTTTTACCCTCATCAGTTCGTGAAGATACCCTGCCTACCCATGACTATTTAAGCATCGCCGTCGAATTCGATAATGGTCAGGACATTACCTATTACTGGAGCGCAGAGCTGCCGCCCGAAACAGCCTATCGATGCCCAATCCCGACTTGGACTGCCCGCGAGACCCATGTCGTGATCCGTTCCGGTCAGCAAGGATTGGGTGAATGGCTAAATGAAGAACGGGATGTCTATCAGGATTACATCAACACCATAGGAGGAGCAATGCCAGGTAATATCGTTAAGGTCTGGCTGATTGCCGTTAGTCTTTTTCAGCATAAGGAAGGTGCGTGCCAATATGCAGACATTACTTTCCTGGCTAACGATCTGGAAATTGCGGTACTTTGAATACGTGTACGGAAATGAAAAAATTACAAATGGATGTCTCAACAAACCTATCGGAAATAGTGATACTAACCATCAACCCGGCATGGCCGACGGCGTAACCCTATAAAGCGACCTAGTAACCTTGAGACAATTTTAAACACTGCTGCTCTGAATTATCAGCCGGTAAGCCTTCGGAAATTTTTTCCCATATCATGTCTCTTGTTTCAAGGCTGACTGCATGGCGATTTTTCCCTGAGTTGTTGATGACAGGAAGAAAACTAAGCCGCACTTCGATTTTATCCAGGGTCAGCATCTTGATTAAATGCGGAACAAAGTCATCGTCACCTACAAAAGGCGCGTGTTCTTTGGCTGTACCTTGATATTGAAGGGCTACAGGTTGAATAGACGATCTGGTTAACAATGCAGGCTGAAATAAAGAGGCATGAAATTGCAGAACTTCATCGCCCTTTGTCGTGGTTCCTTCAGGAAATGCGATGATGTTGCTGCTTTGTTTTAACAGCCAAACCATTTTTTCGGCGGTAGTCCGGATATGCTGCTTGTCGCCGCGACGGATAAAAATGGTGCCACCCTGTCTGGCCAGATAACCGATGACAGGCCAGTTTGATATGTCGCTCTTTGCAACAAAACAGGCGGGCAAATACTGGCCGATAACGATAATGTCCAACCAGGAAATGTGATTGCTAACCAAGATGGCGCCCTGTTCCGGGAGCTCGCCATCTTTGATGATATGCAGATTAACAATAGTGCTGAACCATTGCAGCCAGCGGGTTTTGAGTGCATCCCGTTTGGTTTTTGCATTACCTGCTGAATATAAAAAACCGAGTGCGGGAAAAATGCCTGCGGCGATAATCAGACCATTGATAAACAGGATGATGATAAGAAAAAGTTTATAGTACAGGCGTATTTTCGATTTCATTACCAGCCTGCGCCATGCTTTGCTTCCGGCGCATTTGCGTCCCTGGCGATCGCCGCGTCAGTTCCCGACTGACTCGCGGCATACACGCCATCCCTGGCGATATAGCCTCTCATATAGTGTTTGCTGTAGCGGTCTTGCAGTTGATCGAGCGGCAATAACATGAATAAATCCATGCAGTTGAAGTCTTCATCCCAGCAAGGCTCGCCGCAGACCACAGCGCCGAAACGGAAATAAGCCTTGAGCAAAGGAGGAATGCCCGATTCATCCCGTTCGCATCTTAATTCGCTGGGTACCGGAATGCTGGGTTTGACTTGAAGAGAGGAGGGCGCAATATTTTTGGCATCGATATTCCGATAAACCGCATCGATGGCAAAACCGCTGGGGCCGGGAGTAATACTGGCGCAACCAAGCAAATAATTAAACTGTCCTTCAAGCGCGTATTGAACCAGCGCAGTCCAAAGCGTTGTTAAAACCGCACTGCCGCGATAATCAGGATCAATGCAAGTCCGGCCTATTTCCAGAAAGCGGCCGGGCAATGTTAAGACCTGATCAAGATTGAATTCACTTTGAGAATAAAACCGGCCAAGCCGTTCTGCCTGATCTTGATTAAGCAAACGCGTATAACCGACTATTTTGTTATTGACGTTGTCATACACAATCAAATGATCGCAATAGCCATCGACTTCATCATAATCCAAGCCTTCGGATTCGGTTTTGAGCTTGGCTCCCATTTCCTTGGCAAACACACGGAAACGTAAGGCCTGGGCCTCTTTTATCAACGCCTCCGAGTCGGCAATAAAACATTCCAACCGTTTGGCAGGCTTGAACTGTATTGCTGCATCTGTTCTTTTCATGGGCATCCACATGGCTAAATAAAGATGTGGATACGTTAATGAATTAAGGTGTCAGTTTCGTGTCGGATTCATGAATATAAAATGACAGAATGGTTAAGTTTTGATGACAATCTATTTGCGATTTTTATTTGAGCTACAATGCGCACCAAGATTACATATTGAGCGGTTATGAAAATACAAATGCGGAAAATATGGGCTTGTTGCCTCATCAGCGTTGTACTTTTGAGTTGCACTGCCTTGGACAGGGTCAAGCCTGCTGAAACAAAAGTCAAAAATGTCATCATGATTATTGGTGATGGTATGGGGCCGCAGCAGGTCGGACTTTTACTATCTTATGCCAGACAAGCGCCGCACAGCGTTATCGTCAACCGTACTACAGCCTTAGACCGTTTGATGGAAAACGGCCGATTAGGCATTTCCCTGCCCTATACCGCTGACACTCTGGTGACTGACTCTGGGGCATCGGCAACACAGCTGGCAACCGGCAAATTTGCCGGTGCAGAAATGCTTGGCTTGGATAAAGACGGCAACCCTCAGGAAAATGTTATCGAAAAAGCCAAACGCCTGGGTAAATCGACGGGCCTGGTTTCAGATACGCGCATTACCCATGCTACCCCCGCTGCCTTTGCCTCACACCAGACTCACCGCAGTCTGGAAAACAGCATCCCGGAAGACTTGCTGGCCACTGATGCCGATGTCATGTTGTCGGGCGGTTTCAGTTACTGGATTCCCGAGCAGGCCAGTGATAAAAACTCGGTGCTTCATCAACAATTGGTGCAGTTGACGGACAATAGCCTTGAGATCAAATCATCGCGCAAGGACGCTAAGAACCTGCTCAACGTCGCGCAACAGAAAGGCTACACGCTGGCGTTTAACAAAGCGCAACTGCAGCAGGCCACAGGTAAAACGCTGGGCTTGTTTGCTCATTCAGGTATGGCAAACGGCATTGTTGAAACTCAAAACCGTGGTGAAGCCCTGCATGTTCAGCCGACTTTAAAGGAAATGTCTGTACAAGCCCTGAAGATTCTTGACAGCAACGAGCGGGGATTTTTCTTGATGATTGAAGCGGGGCAAATCGATTGGGCGGCGCACCATAATGACACCGGCCTACTGCTGCACGAAATGCTGCGTTTCAATGACACCTTGAATGCAGTGCTTGACTGGGCTACCAATCGGCAGGACACGCTGATTATAGTCACCGCCGATCATGAAACCGGCGGTTTTGGTTTCAGTTATTCCGGCGCAGACATTCCGAAACCGCACAGCCTGCCGGGAGCAGCGTTTGCTGACGGCACATTGTTTCAGCCCAACTTTAATTTTGGCAGCCCTGAGGTACTAGACAAAATTTATGCGCAAAAACTGAGCTATCACGATATTTTCAACCAATTTGGTGCCTTGCCAAAAGACCAGCAAACACCCTTAAAGCTTACTGAGCTGGTTAATCGCTATACCGAATTCAAGATTACCGAGCCACAGGCGGTAAAAATCCTGGCAACCGAAGCTAATCCGTTTTACCGGGCAGGGCATATCTCGCTGGGCGAGAAAACGGTACCCAAAATGGAGGTCAACGGCGCCTTTTTTGTTTATCAAAAAGAGAACCGTGAAAATCTACTGGCGCAAGCAGTCGCTACCAGCCAGCAAGTTGTCTGGTCAACCGGAACGCATACCAGTACGCCGGTGTATGTCTTTGTTAAAAGCACGGAACAAACCATGCGGCCCTTTGCAAAAATCCTCCATCATACGCAACTGGGTCAGTTAGCGATTGATGCATTGCATTAAATAACGGCATCATTTCCATGTCATGAAAGTTTCATGGAAACGTCATCATATTTTAACCTGTCCTGATCAGAATGAGCCCTTAAGTTATTTTTAAAGGGCTGACTGCCATGAACAGACCAACACTGAACAGCCACTGGCTCAACACCCCCAACATAATACTTGCATCACTGGCGATGGCTGCTTTTAGCTTGCTTGTAACCTGGGGCATTGAGTTATTGGTCAAAGAATTATTTCGGCTAGGTTAATCGTTCCCCGGATTCTGCCGTAAGCTCTCGCCAAATAAAAGACAATCTATCCATTGCTCAGGATAGGGTACTGCTTCAATAGTTAGTAAGTGCTCATCACCCGAAAAATATCAGCCTCATCATCGATTCATTAAGAAAACCACTAACCTCATGATAAGTTTTAATACCCTCCGCTCAAAACAGGCATCTATTGATGGTATCGATACCAGCTTTTGAAATGAAAATGCCGGCCACTATTTATTCAGTTGCAGAATGAGTTTGTTCGGAGTACAAATTGGTTTGGGTTTCATTCGCCGCGCCTGTTCCTGACAGACTTGCAGCATATACACCACCCCTGGCGATAATTATTTGCGACGCTTTACCGGATAAAGCGCATACCTCCTTTTGTTAAATATGCCCTTACATTTTGAGTTTCCCGCCAATTTATCAGCTGAACAATTTATTGCACATACGGCAATAAAGCAGGCAGGCGCGCAACTGGTTTCCCAGCACTATTCCATAAAGACCTATTACGACAGCTTTGACTGGCGCTTATACTCAAACTGCATCACTAGCGAGCTTAACCGATCAAAATCCGCATCATCTTTAACGCTAACAAACCTTAAAACCGGCCTGGTCGTTGCAAGCACAGAGCTTGATGAAGTTCCCAGATTCAGTACCCAATTTGCATCAGGGGCAGTACGCAGCGCCCTTGGTCCCATACTGGAAATGCGTGCACTATTACCTGTTTGCACACTAAATTATGAATCCTATCATCTAAACATAACCAATAAAGATGAAAAAATCGTAGTTCGCCTGCTTATCGAAGAACACGAACTACTCAATAACCGCCTCGTGTTACAGCCCGTAAAAGGCTACGATAAAGCCGCTAAACATTTCGTTGAAATACTCACCACAAAACTGGGCTTAATACCCACTGACAAACCAGTTCTGTTAGCTGCATTAAGATTACAAGGACGCAGGCCTAACGAATATTCATCAAAACTGAATATCAACTTAGACCCGACCATGCGCGCCGATATTGCCAGCAAATATATATACAGCCATCTGCTAAAAGCTATCAAAGACAATGAACAGGGAACCATTGCCGATACCGACAGCGAGTTTTTGCATGATTTTAGAGTCGCCGTCAGAAGAACCCGATCAGGGCTCAGTCAGATCAAAAGCGTACTGCCCGATAACATTTGCTCACCCCATGCCGAATTTTTTTCCTGGCTGGGTCAGATCACAGGGCCTACTCGTGATTTGGATGTTTACCTATTAAACTTTGAACATTACAAAAGCTGCTTACCCGCTTCAATCCGGGAAGACCTGAACCCTTTGCATGATTTCCTTCTCGCCAAAAAGAAAAAAGCCCACAAGGAACTGGCAACAAAACTGCAATCAACCCAGTACAAAACCACCCTGTCTGAATGGGAGCAATACCTTAAAAAACCGTCTTTCAAAAAACCGGTAGAACAAAATGCACACCTGACCATTAAAGAACTGGCAGATAAGAGAATATGGAAAGTTTTTAACCGCGTTTTACATGAAGGCGATGCGATTAACCGGGAATCACCGGCCGAAGCGCTACATACATTAAGAAAAACCTGTAAAAAACTGCGTTACTTAATGGAATTTTTCCA
>JBAZTN010000098.1:0-10885 GCA_041661895.1 Methylobacter sp.
GCTGTTATAGCCGATGACATCATGATAATAACGCACGTCCGAACCGTGATTACGCAACTGTTTGATTTTTGCCGCGCATTCGTCAGAGTTAGTCGTTACTAAACCACCGTCACCAAATGCGCCCAGGTTTTTGCTGGGAAAAAAACTAAAGCCTGATGCATGACCGATAGAACCGGTTTGTTTGCCATTGATGGACGCGCCGAAAGACTGGCAGCAATCTTCAATCAATTTCAGATTGTGCTGATCGCACAGCTGCTTGATTCTGGTCATATCTGCCGGTTGGCCAAACAAATGCACGGGCATGACCGCCTTGGTGTTTGGCGTAATGGCTTTTTCTATCGCATCCGGTGAAATATTAAAAGTCTTGGGATCTATATCGACAAAAACGGGAACTGCGCCCACATATTTGATGGCTTCCGCTGTGGCAATAAAAGTGAAAGCAGTGGTAATCACTTCATCGCCTGCACCGATGCCTTCGGCAATCAATGCCAAATGCAGCGCATCCGTTCCTGAAGCCACACCAATGGCATGTTTAACGCCCAGATATTCAGCTGCTTCTTTTTCAAAAGCCTGGACATTAGGCCCTAAAATAAACGAACAGTTTTCAATTGTCTCAGCCAGACCCTGCTCAACTTCAGCTTTTATTTCCGCGTATTGAGCCTTCAGGTTTACCATTGGTATCATGTTTTTGCCTATTATTTATTTTTAAAATCTTGATTTTGATAGGTTTTGTTATTGTAAATTTATCACGAGGAATGAAAGATAAAATCTCATGCGCTTCGTGATGAACAAAACCTATTAAAGAAACTGTTGATAGGTTATTTATCGCCTAATAACCGGGTGATTTGTATCGCTGTTTCCAAGGCTCTTTTGCCTGCCTCACCGGAAACCAACGGGTTGTCACCGGTATGAATACAGTTAACGAAATGTTTAATTTCTTCGAGCAAGGCGTCACCGCTCTCAAAAACTGATTCTTCTGTTTCTATTTCAGGAATGCCGGGGAACATTTCTTTTTTGCCGGTGCGATGCTTGGTTAAAACACGATTCTGGAAATCGACAGAAACATAGGAAGACGGTCTGAACATACGCATTTTGCGCTCCATCTTCAGGCTGATCCGACTGGCGGTGACATTAGCCACGCAACCATTTTTAAATAGCAGCCTTGCATTGGCGATATCGGTACCTTGAGTCAGAACCGCTGTGCCGCTGGCATCAATGCGTTCCACTTCTGAATCCACCAACGCTAAAATAATATCGATGTCATGAATCATTAAATCCAGAACCACGCTCACATCATTAGCGCGCGGATTAAAAGGAGACAAACGATGGGATTCAATAAACAGGGGTTTTTCTTCCTTGTCCAAACCCAATACGGCTGGATTAAATCTTTCCAGATGCCCTACCTGCAAAATCAGATTCTTTTCTTTGGCGATGGCTATTAACTCATCTGCTTCTGCAACCGTTACTGTAATTGGCTTTTCAACCAATACATGAGCGCCAGCGTTAAGGAAATCTTTGGACACCTTATGATGGAGCGTGGTAGGTACAACAATGCTTACCGCATCAACCTCTCCTAACAGGGATTGATAATCTGTCAGCGCTTTTGCGCCATGTTTTTCAGCTACAGCTTTAGCCGCAACCTCATTAATATCAACAACGGCAACCAGCTCACAATCAGGCAGTGAAGCATATTTCTCAGCATGGAATTTACCCAGATAACCCGTACCGATAACAGCGCATTTTAATTTTTTCATGTAATTATTTTAACAATAAGTTCAATTTACAACCCAATAAGAAATCCAGATAACAACAAATCGGCCGTTTGAGTCATCTTTTCTGCTACGGGATATCGTGATGTATTGTAAACCATCGGAATGCATTCAGAAAATTTTGTGGTCATTACGCACCACGCCTGTTTTTAAATGTCGGCCCAACCTAAACACTAAACAAATCAACTTTATTATGCCGCCTAACGCATTAATCTGACCGACACAAAGTTTACTGGACTGCCTCTGATTATAGGTAGGCTAGAGCGATAGCTTTGAGTCTTGTGAAAGCCCGGGGAACACCGAAATGATCGAAATCACCGATCAAGCGATATACCGTGAAAAAAATGAAGGTAGAAACAGAATTGTCATGCTAACCAGCACCGCACCTAACGGAAAATAATTGCGTCGATTAACCTTCTACAAGCACAGGAACCTTGCCAATCCTGGCCTGCCAGATCTTCGGCCCTGTTTCATGCACCGATTCACCACGCGTATCAACAGCGACTGTGACCGGCATATCCTCAACGACAAATTCGTGGATCGCTTCCATGCCAAGATCTTCGAAAGCGACTATGCGTGATTTGCGGATAGCCTTTGACACCAGATAAGCCGCCCCACCTACTGCCATCAAATAAACGGCTTTATGTTTCTTGATCGCTGCAATCCCCGCAGGCCCTCGTTCGGCTTTGCCGATCATGCCAAGCAAGCCGGTTTTGTCCAGCATGGTTTCGGTGAATTTGTCCATGCGTGTTGCTGTAGTGGGACCTGCAGGACCCACCACTTCATCTCGAACCGGATCAACCGGGCCGACGTAGTAAATGAATTTATTGGTGAAGTCGACGCTTTCCGGCAGAGCTTCGCCGCGCTCAAGAATATCAGTTATACGCTTGTGCGCCGCATCCCTTCCGGTCAGCATGGTGCCACTGAGCAATAAAGTCTCTCCCGGCTTCCAGCTTTCAACATCCTGTTGCGTTACAGTATCCAGATTGACTCTGCGCGCCGTAGCACCTGCCTGCCAGGTAATCTCCGGCCAATCATCCAGACGCGGTGGTTTAAATTCAGCCGGACCACTGCCATCCAGAACAAAATGCGCATGACGGGTAGCAGCGCAATTAGGAATCATGGCAACCGGCTTATTGGCAGCGTGGGTCGGGTAATCAATAATCTTAATATCCAGCACCGTGGTAAGACCACCCAATCCCTGTGCACCAATGCCTAGCGCATTGACTTTGTCATACAGCTCCAGACGCAATTCTTCAAGCGCATTACCAGGACCGCGTGCGATTAAATCCTGGATATCTATGGAGCCCATGCACGCCTGTTTCGCCATCAGAATCGCTTTTTCAGCGGTTCCGCCTATGCCTATCCCAAGAATACCCGGCGGACACCAGCCGGCCCCCATAGTCGGGACAGTTTTCAGCACCCAATCAACAATGCTGTCAGAAGGATTAAGCATGGCAAACTTTGCCTTGGCCTCGGAACCACCGCCTTTGGCAGCTATTTCGATGTCGAGCGTATCGCCGGGCACAACCTCCATATGAATAACAGCCGGAGTGTTATCTTTGGTGTTGATGCGCTTACCAGCAGGATCGGCCAGTATCGAAGCGCGCAGGATATTATCAGGGTGCAGGTAAGCACGCCGCACACCCTCATTAACCATCTCGGCAACACTCATATTTGCATCCCACTGGACTCCCATGCCAATCTTTAAAAATACGGTGACAATACCGGTATCCTGGCATATCGGTCGATGGCCTTCTGCACACATCCGGGAGTTAATCAGAATTTGCGCCATCGCATCCTTGGCGGCCTGATTCTCTTCCTTTTGGTAGGCCTCATGCATAGCCTTAATGAAGTCCAATGGATGATAATACGAGATGTATTGCAGCGAATCGGCAATACTTTGGATAAGATCGTCTTGACGAATTATGCTCATCAGCTTATATGGTTTCCAGGAATTAAATAAACGCATTATATCTCGAACTGCTTTATCGTTATGAATAAGAGCAAAACGAAAATCAATATGCGCTGGCTTTAGCGCAACAAAACATAACCGCAACGATTGCGCCGACGTTTTGTGTCCCAGGCCGGACATCGTCGTAACAATTTGATATGGCTACACTAAGAAAAATTCAGGGTAAAAGGGGGCTGCAAAACTCAGCATGACCGATTATTTGACTTTACAATGTCCGCAGATCACATTCAAAATTAGGTTATAAAATCACCGCTCGAATTTAAACGGGATTTTTTTAAAAACGCCGCCTGAACAGGTGTCCGGTTTTTGTTGGCCATTCCATAGTATAATTAAAAATTTTGTGGCATATGTCCTATTGCCGCATTCAAAAGGCTAATGCGCGTTGAGGAGCGTGGACTTTATAACATCAGCGTTCCTTTAATACACAAATATATCAAGATTGAGTTATGACTACGACGAATACCGAGAAAACTGTTTCGCCAGGCAAAGAGCCTCCTAAAATGCCGCGCGCATTGCCGCTCTTGGGCAATATGCTCGAATTTGGTAAAAATCCCTTTGACTACATGATGAGACTCAGAAATACGCTGGGAGAAATCGGTGAATTCCGTATGTTTCATCAAAAAATGGTACTGATGACAGGCCCTGAAGCCAATGAAGCTTTTTTTCGCGCGCCCGACGCTCAGCTGGATCAAAGCCAGGCGTATAAAATCATGACGCCTATTTTTGGCAAAGGCGTGGTTTTTGATGCGCCGCTGCATAAAAAAGACCAACAGCTTAAAATGCTCATGCAGGTATTGCGCGATAAACCGATGCGTGGCTATGCAGAAGTGATCGTCCAGGAAGTCGAACAAATGATTGCCGATTGGGGCGATACCGGCGAAATTGATTTGCTTGAGTTTATGAAAGAACTCACCATTTATACCTCCAGCCACTGTCTGCTTGGCGATGAATTCCGGTATGAACTGAATGAAGAATTTGTAAAAATTTATCATGATCTTGAAAAGGGCTTGAGTCCATTAGCTTTTGTTTTTCCTTATCTGCCTCTTCCGGTATTTCGCCGCCGTGATAAAGCTCGAGCCAGGCTGCAAGAATTGGTCACCGGTATTATTGCCAAAAGAGCTCAGAAACCAGAAAAAAGTGAAGATGCGTTTCAAATACTCATTGAAGCCAAATATGACGACGGCAGCCACTTATCGGCGCACGAAATAACGGGCATGTTAATCGGTACCATATTCGCAGGCCATCATACTACAGCAGGCACAGCAGCCTGGACTCTACTGGAGTTGGCACGCCAACCTGAACAGTTGGAGATAGTATTAAATGAACTGGATGCACACTTCGGCGCCGATGGCGAAGTGACTTTTCAATCTTTACGCGAAATTCCGATACTGGAAAATGTCATTAAAGAAGTGTTGCGCTTGCATCCGCCGTTGATATTTTTAATTCGCAAGGTGATGCAAGACTTTCACTTTAAAGATTATACGGTCAAGGCTGGAAAATACGTTTGTGCGTCACCGCGCGTATCGCATCGCATTGCTGATGTTTTTCCGGATCCTGAAAAATTTGATCCTGATCGCTATTCAGAAACGCGCCAGGAAGATGCCAGGCCTTTCAGCTGGATTGCCTTCGGTGGTGGCAAACATAAATGCAGCGGTAACGCTTTTGCCATGCTGCAGTTAAAAGCCATTTTTAGCATATTATTACGCCGATATACCTTTGAACTAATCAACGAAAAAGACACTTATCAGGATGACTTCACCCAAATGGTGGTGCAACCGGTATCACCTTGCCGTGTTCGTTATATAAAACGCACGGACCTTAAAGGTGCCGCTGATACGTCAACGACAAATATCGTGCAGGAAAGTATACAAACTGGCCCGAGCTTTCAAATACAAATAGACAGAGAGCTTTGCCAGGGTCATGCAACCTGCATGACTGAAGCGCCTGAACTTTTTCAGGTAGACGATGCAGGCAATTTAACCGTTTTACAGGAAAACCCACCGCTGGATTTGCTAACAAAAGCACAACAAGCCGAAAAATATTGCCCAACCAAGGCAATTAAAATTAAACTCAAATAAACGCACAACAGAGACAAAGAATGGCCGCATATCCCAGAGCAGAACTTGAAGAAATGGTTGAACGTTGGCTTCAGGCGAATCGTGACGCTGAAAAAGAAGGTAACTGGCCCAAATACCTGGGCGCAATGTATACCGATGATGCCGAATATCGCTGGAATATTGGTCCTAATGAAGAATTTGTCGCGCGCAGCCGTAAAGAAATAGAAGAATGGGCTTTAGGCGTGCAAATGGAAGGCTTTGAAGAATGGCGCTATCCGTACCACCGCATTTTAATCGATGAAAAACAGGGTGAAGTGATAGGCTTGTGGCGTCAAGTATCGCCTGCGCTACGAGAAGACGGCACGCATTATGAAGTAGCAGGCATAGGCGGCTCCTGGTTTCGTTATGGCGGCAATTATAAATGGGAATGGCAGCGCGATTTTTTTGATCTAGGCAATGTCAAAGCCTTGTTTTTTGAATTAGCCGCCGACGGTAAACTCGATCCTGCCGTAAAAAGAAAAATAGGCAAATTGGCCAAAGGGCAATTACTGCCCGGCCATGAGCGTTTGCGCGAACAGCCGAGTTTATGGAAAAAACTGAAAGGTTTGTTGGCAATGGTACGTATTGCCCTGTTTAATAAATAAGTTAAATATAAATGCCATCCATTCAAAACATGGCATTTGTAGCTCAACCAAGCTAAAAGTCAACTCACAGGAATCTATGCTGAATGTAAAACCTAGTTGGAAAAACTGGCAACTACTCTCTGAAAAAGGACGGCAAATTTGGGCATTCAAGCCCAGCTCAAATAATATCAATGAGCATTTACAAAACGTCGATAACATTACAGAGGAAGAAATAGCACAGTTTGCTGAAGATTTTCAGTTTGATAAATCCAGCAATCCCAATTCCGGCGATAAGGTTTTCAGAAACACAGCCATCAACGAGAAATTCAAGGAATTTAGCGGGCAAATACCTCAGTCAGAGAATCCCGATGAGCAAAAAGTCGTCGACGCGCTTATCAAAGGAATGAACCACTACTCTTATCTGCAAAGTGAAGACGGTCATTGGCCGGGCGATTACGGCGGCCCACTATTTCTCATGCCCGGCTTATTGATCGCCTCTTATATTTCAGATACACCGTTTCCCAAAGCCCATCAGGAAATGATGAAGATTTATTTATTCAATCATCAAAATAAAGATGGCGGCTGGGGCATGCATATTGAAGGCGAATCGACCATGTTTGGCGCCGTCATGCAATACGTGTCGTTGCGCATTCTGGGAGTAGACAAAAACCATGAGCAATTGATTAAGGCCAGAACGTGGATCAAAAGCAATGGCGGTGCAACCGGCATCCCCTCTTGGGGAAAATTTTATCTGGCTGTTTTGAATTTATACGACTGGCAAGGTTTTAACAGTCTGTTTCCCGAAATGTGGTTATTTCCCCAGTGGCTGCCAGTTCATCCCTGGCGCTACTGGTGTCACACTCGCATGGTTTACTTGCCGATGGCTTATTGCTATGCGCAACGAATTAAAGCACCCGAAAATGAACTGATTCTGTCTTTAAGAGAGGAAATTTATAGCGAAGATTTCGCCTCTATTGATTGGCCGAAACAACGCAATGCCGTGTGCGAAAAAGATTGTTACACCACACCGTCTCCGGTATTGAAGTGGATGAATTTTTTCACCAATAATTATGAAAAATTCCAATGTTCCTGGTTAAGAAAAAAGTCCACAGACTATATTTTAAGCTATCTCAATGCCGAGGATGAGCAAACCGACTACGTCAATATAGGCCCCGTCAATAAGGCCATTAATTCTATTTGTATCTGGCATGCTTACGGAAAAGACTCCGAGCAATTTAAAAAGCATGTGGCTCGATGGTTTGATTATTTATGGGTTGCTGAAGATGGCATGAAAATGAATGGCTACAACGGCTCGCAGCTTTGGGATACTGCTTTTTCAACCCGTGCCATGCTGGAAAGTGACCTGGGCAAACAATTTCCTGAGACGATTGCAAAAAGCTATCAGTTTATCGAACTGTCGCAAATCAAGGCTGAACACCCGACACATGCCGAGTTTTTCCGTCATCCGATGATCGGCAGCTGGCCTTTTTCAACCCCTGAAAATGGCTGGCCGGTTGCCGATTGTACAGCGGAAGGCTTAAGCGCCACTTTGGCGATTCATCATTCAGGTCTGGTTAAACCGGCAATTGATGAAATACGCATTAAACAAGCTGTCGATGTTATCATTTCTTACCAAAATACCGATGGTGGCTGGGCAACTTATGAACTGACACGCGCACCTAAGTGGCTGGAAAAACTCAACCCTTCTGAAGTGTTTGCCGATATTATGGTTGATTATTCATGGACGGAATGTACGGCAGCCTGTGTAATTTCTTTGCTGGAAATTCAGGAAACTTATCCGGCTTATAAAAATAGCGAAATACGCGAAGCGATAAGCGCAGGACTCAATTTTATCCTTAAACAACAAAAGCCGGATGGTTCATGGTATGGCGGCTGGGCGGTCTGCTTCACCTATGCTACCTGGTTCGGCGTTGAAGCGCTCAGTAAAGCCAAGGGTAAGGGTTATTATGACGATACGCTCCTAACGCCCAGCATTAACCGCGCCTGTAGCTTTTTAGTTGATAAGCAAAAAGCGGATGGCGGCTGGGGAGAGACTTTCGAATCGTGTTCAAAACTGGTTTATACCGAGGCTGCATCGTCTCAAGTGGTTAATACCGCTTGGGCATTGCTGGCCCTGATGGCCGCTGATTTTAGCGACAAAAAGGTTATCGAAACAGGTATCGATGTGTTATTAAACAGACAAACCGATATCGGCGATTGGCCGCAGGAAAATATTTCCGGCGTTTTTAATTATAACTGTATGATTACCTATGCCAATTATAGGAATATATTTCCTATCTGGGCATTAAGTCGATATTGCAGGAGGAATGTTCAGTGATGATAAAACAATCAGCACAGTTTAAAGTATGTGCACCAAGTAGTTCAATATGAAATCAGAGTTCGATATTTGCATTATCGGCGCAGGCATGGCAGGTGCAACCATCGCTGCTTATCTCGCTCCCAAAGGCATTAAGATCGCTTTAATCGATCATTGCTACAAAGAGAAAAAGCGGATCGTCGGTGAATTATTGCAACCGGGCGCCGTATTATCACTTCAGCAAATGGGTCTCAGGCATTTACTGGATGGTTTTGAGGCGCAAACGGTCAAAGGTTACGCTCTGCTGCAAGGTAACCAAAAAACTACCATTCCTTATCCACACCCCCATGCAGGGATTGGCTTGCATAATGGCCGGTTTTTGCAGCAAATAAGAGCCTCCGCCCTGCAAAATCCATCAGTTAAACAAATACATGGCAAGGCATTGCAACTTCTGGAAAATGAAAGAAATGAAATTGTTGGCGTTAGTTACAGGGATTCACTCACGTCCGACATAAAGACCATTCATGCACCCTTAACCATTACCAGCGACGGATTCTTTTCAAACTTTAGAGAGCATCTCAGCAATAATGAAAAGACCGTGACGTCTTATTTCATCGGCTTGATTTTAAAAGACTGTGAAATGCCTTTTCCAAAACATGGCCATGTGTTTTTATCGGGACCAACGCCCTTTATTTGTTATCCGATTTCCAATAATGAAGTCAGACTTTTAATCGATTTTCCAGGCGAACAGTTGCCTAGAAAGTTTTTGCTTAAAGAACATTTAGAGGCCAATGTAACACCTTATATTCCCGAATGTATGGTTAACAGCTATGCGCAAGCCTTGCAAGAAGGTGGGTTTAAGGTCATGCCCAATCATTACATGGCGGCAAAACCCATACTACGGAAAGGAGCGGTGATGCTGGGAGATGCTCTGAATATGCGCCACCCCCTAACGGGCGGCGGATTGACAGCGGTATTTTCGGATATCCAAATATTGAGCACCCATTTATTGGCCATGCCTGATTTCAATAATACCGATCTGATTCACGATAAAATCGAAGCCTATTACCGTGATAGACAGAACGCCAATGCCAATCTTAATATTCTTGCAAACGCGCTGTACTCTGTGATGTCAAATGGTTTGCTTAAAACGGCTGTATTTAAATACCTGCAGTGTGGCGGCGCTAACGCGCAGGAATCGATTTCTATTTTGGCCGGCCTGAACAGGAAACATTATTCTTTGATAAAACAATTCTGCTTTTTGGCGGTGTTCGGTGCCAGCAATTTAGTACGCGATCACATTTCGAATACACCTAAGGCAATAAAACTACTTTCTGATGCATTTACCATCATTAAGCCATTGATAAAAAATGAGATTTCGCTAGAGGTATTCTTTGACCATTATCTTACGAAAATAAAATCTTTTGCTCATACCGGTTATGGCGCAAACATTCAAAGGCCATAAGTCATATGCTATTTACGGGCAAAGTTATCCCTCAATAGCTATAAACTGCTTTTAGGGCCATAGGTTGGACTGAATAGAATGAAGTCCAACCATTCACCGTTCGCCGAAGGTAAAATCTTCAAGAACAAGATCGTTTGCCCAAACTCCGGCAACATGCCTGTTTGCACATACCGATGCAATGTCAAAAACGGCCTATCAATCGACTGCCTGACATGGCCATGCTTGACGGAATTATAGTCAACATACCCTTCAAAATCGCACTCGTCCCGGACTTGATGTTCCCATTAGCGACGCTGCCAAATACCACGTTCGCTCCTGCCAAGCCGACTGCCGAGAATAGCCCCGGTTTTTCCAGTCGACGGTAACAAATCGACTTGATCAGTGACCAACGCATCGGATAGTTGGCATCGCCTTCGGGCACTCCAGATCGCGTGAAGATGCTCGGGAAGTGCGACCATAGTCTCGATGACAAATGGATGAGCGTTTTTTACTATCCGGGTATTTCTCGTAAAGCCGCTATCAGTCGAGCCAGCAAATCAGACTGCCGGTCTGCGAGAAGTTGAGGATAAAAAAATAGCTTGCGCCTGCTGCTTTGACTCTTCGATTCGGGGAGTCGCTATTTTTGCGAAAGCTTTTTTGGGCATCCCTGCCCAACAAGCAGCAAAAAACACACGACCGC
>JBAZTN010000099.1:0-10873 GCA_041661895.1 Methylobacter sp.
GTCGGGTTCGATAGTGATGTACCGCTGCAGTAATGGCAGCGACCAGGTTTTTATCGATACCGCCGGAGTTTACGCTAGCGGCCGCGGCCGTAGCCGGTGCATCGGGAAAATAACGCTGTACCAGTGCCGACATGATATTGATCGCAACCACCAGCATGATCAGAAACAGGAACACAATGCCCATTCCGACAAACATTAACTCTATTCCGCTGCTCATTTGTTCTGTCATGATTAAACCTTGTGTACCGAAACTCATGAAACCATATGTACATTATCCATAAAACTACCCTCCTAAACAAACTAAAGATAACCAAATTTGAGTTATTATTGAATTATCATCAGCATAAACTTATGCTTATCATCAATCACCAAGCTCGTCTGCTAATTGAATTTTCCTGCGCCACACCCCAAAATTATCCGGGAATTCATGCCGGCCTAATTTAAGGCGCCCTATAAACAACAAAAAACCCTTACCCGGAAACTCCGGATAAGGGTTTGGTTGGTAGCTTCGTTTATAGTGGCTTGCCTGACGGCGCAGCCACCTTTAGCGCTTAGTGATTCGCTGCATAAAGTTGTTCAATTTCCTTATACCGGTTTGCAGCATCAGTTAAAGATTCTCTAGCCGATTCCCGCTCATTGTTCTTGACCGCTGCACGCGCTTGCTTCAACACATTGCTGGCCTGATTACGTTTTAGATCAAGCACGTTATTGGCAATATCTTTTTGCAATTGGCGGGCATCGCTGATCATCTCTGCCACCACTTCGTTGTCCGCGCCATTGTCCAGTGCAGTAATAGTCTCTTCAACTTTAGCCTTCGTATTGACGATAGCCGCTTTAACATCTTCATAGGATGGGTTCACCACTGCGGAAGCGGTAAATGACATTGCAGCCATAGATACGGCCATGACAGAAGAAACCAGGATTTTGTTGAATGTGTTCATGGGATAAGCCTCACAGTTGATAAATAAAGTATTTCTACGTAACGATTAAAATGAGCTTTTGATTAAGAAAGATTCAAGTAATCGTTAAGTTGGGTAAAGTTTAACACGACTAATCCTAATTAGTACTATTATTTGTTCTAATGCGAACTATTTTTTAGAAGCACATGCTTTTTAGTCGATGCCTTTCCTTGACATTTATAAAAATAATATTTAGTTATCAATGCGTTGTATTATTTTGAGTCATCAAGATTCACATGCTTGATTGGCTGCGGACTCCGTTCGATTTTAAGCCTCTAGTCGGCAAGTCTTGCCAATAAATGACTAAATCACCTGATAAAGGGACCTATAGATTGGTCATTTGGAGATTAAAATGGCCGGACAAGCGACGATGCTTTTAACGATCTGTTTCAAATGATCGCCACTCATCCGCTCCTGGCCCTTTCTGAAAGAAGATGGCTATGGGAACGTTGGCACTATTCAAATAACGTTATTGAATGGTCTTTAATAACCATTGATATCATTACATTAAAGACCTTGAGGTTAATTTTAGTTAAGGCTATTATCTGGTACTAATTAAAACGATTAACCTTAACAATATGAATTCCACATCAACATTTCCAACGGTGCTGCGTGAATTATTACGGACACACCAAACTTTCTTATCCTATGCGGCCAGCCATGTTCACACACTGGATCTGACGTTGCCGCAATTCGATATTATCATCACCTTAGGCAATACCGCCGGCATGACCTTCAAGAAGCTGGGTGAGAAAACCTTAATTACTAAAGGGACGTTAACTGGCGTAATCAGCCGCCTGGAAGATAAAGGACTGGTTCAACGCGTTGCCTCGGAAACGGACGGCCGCAGTCAGATTGTGCAACTAACGACGGCAGGAGAGGACTTATACGAACGTACTTTTCCCGAGCATCTGGAATTTATTTATCGGATATTTAATGATTATTCCCCGGAGGATATAGCGACTCTTGAAGCCACTCTGCTGCGGTTGCGCAAAGCTGTCATTGCAGCGCGTACCGAGGGGAGCGAACCGCTTGCTAATGAAACCGATGACTAGTGTATAAATTCGCAAAGACTAGGTAATAAATCGTTAGCTTTCAGGAAAAGGAATGAGCCTAAATACAGCTATAAGACTACTATTGGAAGAATATCCAAAGGCAAGTCAGCAGGGACAACCAAAAAACGGCACTCTCCATATGAAATACTTTCTGGTTGAATTTATGAGTTGAAGCCGGACATGTTGGTGTATCAAAACCAGGCACGATATAAAGATTAACTGTTCACCCTGAGCTTGCGGTTAATCCGCTCATAGTTCGACAAACTCACTACAAACGGATTATTTTTAATATCGCCCTACATTTTTCATAAATCCACTAACTCAAAAACATCGCATCGCCATAACTGAAGAATCGGTAAGATCGATCGATAGCATGGCTGTATGCGTTCATGATGTAATCGTAACCGGCAAACGCCGAAACCAGCATCAGCAAGGTAGACTCGGGCAGGTGAAAGTTGGTCAGCATGGCGTCGACCGATTTGAATTGATAGCCGGGGGTAATAAACAAGTCGGTATCGCCAAAACCGGCTTCAAGCTGGCCGCTTTTGGATGCTGATTCCAATGCCCTGACCGCCGTCGTACCTATGGCGATAACCCGCCCTCCCCTTGCCCTGGCTTGCTGAACGGCCGCTACCGTCTCCGGCAGCACGGCGAAATATTCCTTGTGCATTAAATGTTCAGATAAGTCTTCCACCCTGACCGGCTGAAAAGTACCGCTGCCGACGTGCAGGGTCACAAAGGCCGTTTGCACGCCTTTGGCTTTAAGCTTTTCTATCATGGCCTGATCAAAATGCAGGCCTGCCGTGGGCGCTGCAACGGCCCCCGCCTCTCTCGCAAAGACGGTCTGATAGCGGGTCAGGTCGGATTCATCGTCTTCGCGGGTAATATAAGGCGGCAATGGAATATGGCCGATTTGCTCCAATATATAAAGCAAACTGTTCTCGCCCTTAAATTCCAGCTGAAACAGGTCGTCCGCCCTGCCCAATACTTCGCAGCAATAGCCTTTATTCAATTCGATCAACGTACCCGCTTTCGCCGATTTGCTTGATCTGACATGAGCAATGGCGCGGTGGTCATCCAGAATGCGCTCGATAAGAATCTCGACCTTGCCCCCGCTTTGTTTTTTGCCATACAGCCTGGCCGGAATCACCTTGGTATCATTAAATATCAGCAGATCACGCTCATCGATCAAGTCGATAAAATCGGTAAATTGCCGATCGGTTATCCGTCCGGTATTTCGATCCATGCATAACAGGCGGCTTGCATCGCGCTCTGTTAAGGGTTTTTGCGCAATTAACGCTTCGGGTAACTGGTAATTAAAATCACTTTTTTTCATAGCGGGCGATGTTATCAGGTTAGGCTGGTGAATACACCTTAAAAAAATATTGGCGTTATTGATAAACTTTGCCTATAATATTCGTTCTTTGCCGGGGTGGCGGAACTGGTAGACGCGCCGGATTCAAAATCCGGTTGGGGTGACTCAGTGCCGGTTCGATTCCGGCCCTCGGTACCAAACATAGGTTTCGAGCACTGCAAAGAAACATAAAAACCCGCGAGGCCATAAGGCTTCGCGGGTTTTTTATTGCCTGAAATTTTGGTCCAACCCCAGATTTGACACTCCCATCAATAAAACGCTGCCATGTTTTGGTAGAATGTGTGGTTTTAATGGCCAAACAAGCGCCTAATTGCACCCAGCACTTAAATGATTTATTGATTTTACTCATGAAACCACAAGTAAATCTATCCGCCGTTATTATCAGCTTGTTAACGGGGATTTCACCGCTGCAAGCGCAAGATTTATCAGAAACCTATGAGCTTGCTTTACAAAATGCGCCGACTTTAAAGCAGGCTCAGGCCAAGCAATCTGCCATCGGTGAATCAAAAGATCAAAGCATTGCCCGGTTTTTGCCCAACATCTCCGCAACCGGAGCCAGCAGCACAAATCATCTGCATAACAAAAAAACCGATGACTTTCGAGGCCCTGATGCCAATCAGGAGTTCTGGGACAATACCTTTAATGTCAACTTAACCCAACCCCTGTTCCACTGGGATTACTGGATACAATTAAGCCAGTCCGACAATCAAATCGCTCAGGCCGAAGCGACGTATCTGGCCGAATTACAAAACCTGATGGTTAGAACGACCGAAGCCTATTTCAATGTGCTTTACGCTCAGGATAATCTGCAATTTGCCTCGGCAGAAAAACAGGCTATCGCCCGGGAACTGGAACAGGCCCAACGAAGATTTGAAGTAGGCATTCTTCCAATAACCGATGTTTACGAGGCGCAGTCTGGTTTCGACCAAGCCAATGCCAATGAAATAGAGGCCGCCAATAATCTGGATAATCAAAAAGAGGCGTTAAGGGAAATCATCGGCGAAAACGACGCCTCGCTCAATCCACTGGGCGAACAACTCCCCTTGATCAAGCCTGAACCGACGGATATTTCGGCGTGGAGCGATACGGCCGAAATTAATAACTTCAGCATCATTTCGGCATTTAATCAGGCCGAAGTGTCCCGCAAAAACATAGACCTGCAACGCAACGGACACTTGCCCAGCCTGGATTTGGTTGCCTCTTACGGGGCATCCGACAATAACAGCAGCTTTGGTTTTAGGGGAGACACCCAAAGAGTTGGTGTTCAAATGGAGGTGCCGCTATTTGAAGGCGGGGCGGTAAATTCCAGAACCCGTCAGGCCGCCTATGAATATCAGGCCGCCAAAGAGGATTTGATTGCAAAAAAGCGAGCGGTAAATCGTCAGGTGAAGGATGCCTATCGCGGTGTTATGTCCACAATCAGTCGTGTAGACGCCCTAAAAGCCGCGGTGATATCGGCGACCAGCGCCTTGGAGTCGACCGAAGCGGGCTTTGGCGCAGGCACCCGAAACATGGTCGAGGTGTTGATCGAACAAAGAAATTTATACCGGGCAAAACGGGATTTTTCACGTACCCGTTATGATTATCTGATTAACAGTATCAAGTTAAAACAAGCCGCCAGCAGCCTTAGTCAAGCTGACCTTGAACAGGTTAACCGGTTGTTGGTGGCGAATGCCGGGGTTAAACAGCCCGAGTAAAAATTGTGTAAAGAATATGATGCTTTTATTTACTCAACACAACCATCACAAAACACCCATGCAACCAATCCGCTGCACCAAAAAAAACCAGAAAGAGTCATGAAGCCCATGTCTGCCCCGCTTCCCAAGCAGGTAAGCGCACTGCTGGCAATACGTTAATTGCCAGTAGTGGCAGACGAATATCCAAAAAATCATTCTTTCGGCTTTCTAGATTCGGCTTGTTCTTTGAATTTCTGCGTATGCTTCAGAATCTCGTCGACAATCTGCTCAGCGGTTTTCTGGATGTCCTTTTCCGTCGCATTTTTCTCCATGACAAATTTGGCAGCGGCCACATAAGGATTAATGGTTACGACAGAGCCAGGCATTTTTTTGGGATCCTTGATGGTTCCAAAAACGATAAATGGCGTTTTTGGCTGGGCGCTGGTCAGATCGCTGACGCCGACCTGGACGTTCATGCTGGTCGCACCACGGCCAAAGCCGATCACGGCCCGTTTGATACGGTTGCCCTCGTCGACCTCGGTAAAAATGCCCTGCAGCAGCCAGCCGTCGTGCGGCAGAGCCGCTTGCGTGCCGGATAGTCGTTCCGCAATAAGGCCTTTGTCCCTGAGGTTTTTGATCAGGCTCTGGCTCATGGTATCAATGATTTTTCTAGTCTGTTCTACTGGATCCTGGCTTGCCATCGGATGCGGGAGCCGCTGCCCGAGTTGCCCTAAACGTCGGTTGGACAAGATACCGCCCACTCCCTCATCACCTTCGAAATGCTGCACATCAAGGGCAAAGTCGTAGACATAAACCGTTCTGGGCAGCTCGGCAGGCCAGGGACCTTTCATCTGCTCGTCGCGGACTTCAATAGCGCCTAGCACCTTACGGGATTCGAGGCTGCGGTTCATCTGACAGCCCGCGTTCAAGACTGTCAAAACCATCAGGCAAACTAGGTACATGCTGGAATTGCGGTTTACCATGGCGATATCTCATATTTAAATGTTAAGTGCGTTATGCACGAATAGCCTTTACAGCACTAGGAAAAGACTTTCAAATCATGAGAGTCCTTTCTTTTGAGTTATCCAGTATCTAATCAGCGCAAATGATAGCGCACAGAGGCGTGACCTGTAATCCAGTAAATTAAGCCGGAGATATTTTAGGGGCTCTGTTCTCGATCACAGAAACCAGGCATAGCAAGGCTTTTTAACAAACTCTAGTTTAAGTTTCATTGCACCGATAGCGTCGATTTTTCGGTGCATAGGATGGACTGAGGTACGAAACTCATCCTATGCACAGTTGAGTTGATTTTAACGCACTCTTACCCGACCTTTAGTTTTAGATATGAAACATAGGAATCACTCAGTGCGCAAAGCCTCCAATGGCTCCAAACGGGCGGCTTTCATTGCCGGAGCTACTCCGGCGGCTATGCCGATCAGCAATGAGACCACAAAAGCTGCAACAATGTAGGTCCAGGCCAGTTCTACCGGCAAGGCGGGCAACGCGGCGTCAAGCAACTTGACTATCGTTATGCCCAGCAACACTCCACTCAATCCGCCTGCGGCGCTTAACGCCAAGGCCTCGCACAAAAACAACTGGAAAATGGTTCTGCGTTCCGCGCCTACCGCCCGTAATAAGCCGATTTCGGAAATGCGTTCGGAAACGGCGATGGTCATGATGGTCAATATGCCGACCGCGCCGACCAGCAAGGAAATGCTGCCCAATGCCGCTACCGCCAGCGTCAGGATATTCAGGATGGAGTTCATACTTTTCAGCATCTGGTTCTGGGTGATGATGGTGAAGTCTTCCCTGCCGTGCCGGGCAATCAGGTTCCGCTTGATCGCCCTCTCCACTTCGGAAACTCTGGCATTGCTTTTATAGAGCAGGTGAATTTCCATCAGGCTTTCCCGATCAAACAGTTCCAGCGCCTTGGCGGCCGGGATGTAAATGGTGTCGTCCATGTCGAAGCCGACCATCTGGCCTTTTTTTTCCATCACGCCAATGACCCGGAAACGGTCGCTGCCTATCCTGATGCGCTGACCTAACGGGCTGGCAGTGCCGAACAATTCGGTCGCCAATTTGTTGCCCAGTACCGCAAAGGCGCGCGGATTGGTTTCTTCTTCCGGTAAGAAACGCCCGCTGATGACCCTAATTTTCCAGATCTCCGGCACGGCTGAACCGACCCCCAATACATTGGTGCGCCGCTGTTTTTCCCCTGCCTCAATGCGCGCATTGCCTTGCACCATCGGGGATGCGGTAATGATGTTTTCCACTTTGCTTAAGCTGACCACATCGGCTATGACCAGTGGTCTGACCGTGCTTATGGTTGCGCCCGACACGCCGAAAGTGGTGGTTTTTCCGGGATGAACGCCGATCAGATTGGTGCCGAACTGGGTGAATTCAGCCAGCACAAAGGTATGAATGCCGCGACCTATCGAGGTTAATACGACCACCGCCGCGATGCCGATAATCACCCCCAATGCAGTCAGCGACGAGCGCAGTTTATGGCTGATAACCGTCCGGTATGATAATGAGAGGAGATCGGCGTAACGCATAGCTTACCGCTTCGCCAATGCGGCAATGGGATCTAGATTGGCTGCTTTTCTGGCCGGTAATACGCCAAACAGAAGACCGGTAAACAACGAAACCGCCAAGGCGGCAAGCAATGCCCAACCCGGCAGTTCCATAGGAAAATCCGGATAAAAAGCCTGCAAAACGCCAAGGGTGGCATAGCCCAGCATCACTCCCAGCACTGCGCCTGCCAGCGATAACATGGCCGCCTCGGTCAAAAACAGCCACAGCAACTGCCGCTTGGTCGCGCCTATTGCTTTCAGCAGGCCGATTTCGGGCGTGCGTTGCGTGACACTGACCAGCATCACATTCATCACCAAAACACCGGCCACCACCAAGCTGATTCCGGCGATGCTGGCTACGGTCAGGGTCAACGCGGTTAGTATCTTATCAAAGGTGCTGACCACGCTGTCCTGGGTAATCAGCGTGACATCATCTTCGCCTTCATGGCGGGCTTTGATGATGTCCCTGATTTCATCGACCGCCTTGTACATGTCCGGCTTGGATTTGGCTTCAACCAGCACCCTGAATAATGAGTGGGTATCGAACAAAGCCTGTGCGGACGCCACCGGAATAATCACAATTTCGTCAAAATCGGTGCCGACCGATTGCCCTTCCGCTGCCAGCACGCCAATCACCCGGAAGCGCCGGTCGTTGATGCGCAACCATTGTCCAAGCGCCGGTTGATTGGCAAACAGTTCATTGCGTATAGTTTGGCCTATCACGCAAACCGACAGGGCTTTATCGACCTCGGTTTGGGGCAGGAAACTGCCCTGCGCCACAGTCAAACGACGCACCCGTCTTAATGCGTGTGTCGAACCCAGGACATTGGTTTCGCGCTCCAACCCCAGGGATGAAACCGGCGCGGAACCGACGGTCACCGGTGCGATGGCGGCAATATGATGACTGCGGAATAAGGCCTCGGCATCATCCAGCGTCAAGTCCCTGGGCGTTTCGCCAAATAGCGGCGGCTGTCCGCCGGTGGTTTCGGTGCGCCCCGGCAGCACGATAACCAGGTTTGTGCCCAAGGCTTCAAACTCGTTAACCACATAACGGCGGGCACTTTCGCCCAGGGCCGTTAACACCGAAACCGAAGCGATGCCGATGCTCATTGCCAGGATAATCAACGCCGCACGTAAACGCTGGGTGCTGATTGCGGCTAAGGATTGGGCTAATGTGTCTTTAATGAGCATGATTTATCCTGACTTGATTCATCACACTATCTGCCCATCGATAATGCGAATTTTCCGGCGCGCCCTGTCACCCAAATTCTGGTCATGGGTAATAATCATCAGCGTTACGCCCTGCCGGTTAAGCCCTTCCAGCAACTCGATAATTTCCTTGCCGGATTTGCTGTCGAGATTGCCGGTCGGCTCGTCTGCCAATAAAATTTCCGGGCGCATGATCATGGCTCTGGCAATAGCGACACGCTGTAGCTGCCCACCGGAAAGCTGATCCGGCCTGTGGTGACCCCGGTCTTGCAGATTGACCGATGCCAGCGCCTCAATTACCCGTTGCTTGCGCTCCTTAACCGCTATGCCCGCCAGTATCATCGGCATTTCAATGTTTTCAGCCGCCGTCAAACGCGGAATCACATGAAAAAACTGGAACACAAAACCAATGTTTTCGCGGCGAACCTTGGCGAGTTCATCATCGTCAAGTTGCGTAACCGGCTGATTATTTAACAGATACCGGCCTGAGCTCGGCTGATCAAGCAGGGCTATGACGTTTAATAAAGTCGATTTGCCGGAACCAGACGGCCCCATCACCGACGCATATTCGCCTTTTTCGATCGTAACGCTAACGTCATTCAAGGCATGAACGGTTTGATCGCCTACCTGAAAATAGCGATGAATATGTTCCAGCCGTATCATTTTTGCGCGCGGGCATAAGCGCCTGCAACCACGCCCTCCCGGCCTACCGACAATACGACTTTATCGCCGACATTCAGACCTGACAACACTTCCACGGTATTCCAGTTGACCAGACCCGGCTTAAAGCTGCGCTCTTCCAGCAAGCCATCCTCCTTCATCAGCAAGACCCGGTTATTTTCCAGCACCGCCTCGGCAGGCACCCTGAGCGCCTTAGGTTTGCTGGCCAACAAGACTTCAATATCGGCGCTGTAGCCGGGCAGCAAATCTTTCAGGTCTTTCGGATCGGTTAACTTAACCTCAACCTCAACGGTGCGCGCCTGCTTTTCCTTTTCCAAGACATAGGGGGCAATGCGGCTTACCGTGCCGGAGCAGCGTTTTTCAGCGAAGGCATCCAGCGATACACAAGCGTTCATGCCGGTTTTTATCTGCGGCGCATCCACTTCATCAATCGGCGCGGACACATACAGACAGCTGACATCAAGCAAATCGATGGCGGGCAAGGTAGGAATGCCGGTCGGCGACGGCGTTATGAACTCCCCCAGCTCGGCATTGATTTCAGCCACGGTGCCGTCAAAAGGCGCGATAACCAGCGTGCGCTCAACGGCGGCCTGAACCGCATCGCGGTTGGCCTGACTGACAGCAATGGCCTCAAGCGCGGCGGTGCAGGATGCCTTCTGGGCGCGCGCGCCGGTCGCTTTAATATCGACCTGCTCTTCGGAAACTATATGATCGAATTTTTGTAAGCGCAACAAGCGGTCGGCCTCGCGCTTGGCACCTGCGCCAAGCTGACAGGTTTGTTCGGCCGATGCCCGGTTGGCCCTGATTTGGGCTTCCTGCAATTTGACCTGCGCTTTCAGATCCTTATTCCAGACCTCCATAAGCAGCTGATTTTGTTTGACGTGGTCGCCTTCCTTGACATGCAACTCGGCAACTTGGCCACCTGTTGCGGGCGCAAGGTAGGCACGTCGACAGGCTTTAACCGTACCGACGCGGGTATTGGACACCGTTGCCCTCACCTCCCCTTGTTCAAGAGTGACTATTTCAACATCAACAAATTTCGGTGATTTAGTAAAAAAATAAACGGCAATAATCAGCACAACGCCGATGATGATAATGAGTGGTTTCTTGCCCAGTGATGTCATAAGTTGAGTAGCCAAAAGTCATTTCCGTTGGAACCCTTATTAAGCCCAATCATTAGGTCAGTGGTCAACTTAAAATCAATTTTATCCAACAATCACTAGGTTCTGTTGACGTTTCACCAATCAGGTAGAATTTACCGTTTTGGATGGCATGAACAGAATAGAGTTAAGCGATGAAGAGTGGGTAAGGCTATTACCATATTTAAAGAAGCTAGCGGGGATTC
>JBAZTN010000100.1:0-10807 GCA_041661895.1 Methylobacter sp.
GAAAATGAATGAAATGCTGCAAGCAGCATCGCCATCATTCTCCGAGTGGAGCATTTTGTAAATATCCCAGTGAGGACGAGAAGCCCGCAACTACCGCGTTAGCGGTTTAGTACAATGGCCGCTATGTAAAGCTATACATAGCGACCCTTTGCCGCCGATCATGTCATTTTATTGAACGACAGCATTTGAGCCAGGAAGAGTCAGTCGCATGTTTCCAATGAACGGCTGGTTAACTTTGAAAAGCGGTAATTCAGAGATATCTAGTGACGGGCTCCACATTACCAAAGATGGCGTAAGGACAAACCACAAGCCTCAGTCATCAGGAATCTTGATCGTATGCGTCCGAATCACGTTCTTCAAATTAGGATAGCAACAAAATCTACACCGATTCGTTGAATCTCAGCATTTAATAAGTGATGCTTGACAACAATTATTATGTGTATATACTCCTATGAAACTCATCATCATAGACACTTCGATTAATAAACTCATGGATGCCTCAGAAAACCTGCCTGATTTGCATTGTTGTCTTGATTGCACGGCATTCAATTTGCGGAAAGCGACCCGTGCGATCAGCCAATTCTATGATGACATGTTGAGGCCTGTAGGGATTAGGGGGACACAATATTCCCTATTAGTCGCCTTAAAACTTAAAGGGAAGGTACTGATTACCGAATTGGCAGAGAAAACTGTCATGGACAGGACGACGCTCACCCGTAATCTGGAAGTCATGGAAAAACAAGGGCTGGTCGATGTTTCTCCAGGGGAAGATCGGCGCACACGAATTGTGTCGATCACAGAACAAGGTTCAGCGATCTTGCTCAAGGCTTATCCATTGTGGTTGCAAGCACAAACTCAAATTGCTAACACGATGCAAAGTGAACGTATGGATCAATTAATGGCCGGTATTAGTGAGTTAATAGATATAACGAAGCAAGCTTAGATTTTTTTTAATCATATATGTGTATATACATCTATTGGGGATAACAATGAACAGTAAACCAAATTTTGCCAACCGCGTGGTTATCATTACCGGCGCATCTAGCGGCATCGGCAAGGAAACCGCGTTCGCCTTTGCCCGTGAAGGAGCCATTACTATTCTTTCGTCACGATCTAAGGATAAACTGGACTTGGTGGCTGATGAAGCCAGAAAATTTAATCCCTATGTGTGGGTTATACCGGCGGATGTTTCATCTCAAGCGCAAGTCCAAGCTTTAGTTAGTGCAGTTGTTGAAGAATTCGGTAGGGTAGATGTCCTAATCAATAACGCAGGTAGCGCGGCAACGGGCAATATTGAAAGCTCGAACTTTGTTAAAGATGTTCGCGAACTATTCGAAATTGATTATTTGGGCAAAGTTTACTGCGCGCAGGCGGTGCTACCGCACATGCGTCAGCAAGGAAAGGGGTTTATCGTGAATCTTTCTTCTGTCGTTGGCCGAAAAGCGTTTCCAGGTTTTGCGGCCTACTCGACTGCAATGCACGCAGTATCGGCATTTTCCGATGCGTTACGTCAGGAACTGGAAGGAACGGGCATCCAAGTTGCCACTGTGCATCCAGCTTTAACTCAGACAAGTTTTTTTGAAGGTTTCGCACAAGAGGAAATCCCAGCATCATTTCGGTACATGACACCCTTGCCAGCAGCAATTGTAGCTAACAAAATATTAAAAACTGTTCTTAACAAGAAAGCGCGTTGCATTATTCCTTGGCAACCACGATTAGTGATTTTGGGGGACAGCTTATCTGCCAACCTTGGCGATTTAATGGTTAGGCTATTTAAAAATCGTATTTTTATGCGATCGATTGGAATGTATAAAGGCAGTACCTATCAATTAAGCAACCCGCAAAAAAGCAACGGTTCTGAAAATCCTGCATCGATAGAAGTTAGAAAATCGGGTAAAAATAAACCTTAAAAGGTGTATATACATGTTCTCGGAACAAACAATAATTTCCTTAAAAAAGCTGCTTCATTTTATAGGGGTACTATTTTGGATAAGTCTCATGGCCATTATGGAAGGGTGCGGCGGCAATGATGAAAAAGACAATGCACCGATCAGGCCTGTTAAGACTTATCGTGTCGAAAATACCCCAAGTCATGGCACATGGACTTACCCTGGAGAAATCAAAGCCAGAATTGAAACTATTTTGTCATTTCGGGTGAGCGGAAAAATGCTCGAAAGACCGGTAGAGATTGGCGACCCTATCCGCAAAGGACATGTTTTGGCAAAGCTGGATAGCAGCGATTACCACTTGTCTGCCCAGGCGGTTAAATCCCAATTAACCGCCGCTAAGGCTGAAATGGAGTTTTCTGCTAATGAACTGACGAGACACCGTGAACTTCTGAGACAAAAAGTCATAAGCCAACCTGATGTCGATAAACGGGAAACCGCTTATATTGCCGCCAGGGAACGGGTAGCCGCATTGCAAGCACAGTTGTCTCAAACAATAAACCAAACGCGCTATGCAGTATTGATGGCAGATCGATCCGGTGTGGTCACTGCGGTACACGCCGAACCCGGGCAAGTTGTTAGCGCAGGACAACCGGTATTGAGTTTAGCCATGGAAGATGGCAAGGAAGTGCATTTTGATATACCTGAGGATAGGATAAACCAAATCAATGTTGGCGATAGTCTGCTCGTTTCTTTATGGAATAACCAAGATCATCAAATCGAAGCACATATCAGGGAAATAGCCGTTAGTGCCGATCCTGCCAACCGGACATATCGGGTTAAAGCAACATTATCAAGTAACCAACAAGATCTGAAACTGGGCAGGTCGGTTACAGTTTGGTTATCTTCTGGGGAACAGGAAGTTTTGGGTATTCCCTTATCAGCGGTGTTTGCGCCACATGATAAAGTTGACCAAACCAAAGTCTGGGTGGTTGACGAAAATAAGCGCTCGATAAGTGCCGTTCCCGTCCAATTGGGAGTGGCTTTACCGGAGAATCGTATTGCTGTAAAGGGGGTTGAGCCTGGGCAATTGCTGGTTAGTGCGGGCGTGCATCGCTTACACGAAGGACAAGTCATTCGTCTGCCAATAGAAACAACAGCCTGGCCGGAAACCCGTAGCGTCGTAGTTAACAAAAGCGAAGGACAGCAGCCATGACCCACTTCAATCTCACCGAATGGGCATTACAGCATCGGGCATTTACTGCTTTTATGATGGTGCTTTTGCTGCTGGGCGGAATCTTTGCTTATTTTATTTTGGAACAGCGCGAAGATCCCAAATTCACGTTCCGTGTCATGGTGGTCAAAACAATATATCCGGGTGCAACCGCCAAAGAAGTCGAGGAGCAAGTCACCGATCACCTGGAGAAAAAACTCCAGGAACTACCCAATATTGATTATCTTCGCAGCTATTCCAAGCCCGGCGAATCCGTCATTTTTGTTAACGCAAGAGAAGATATTCCGCCATCAGAGATTCAGGTGCTTTGGTATTCGGTTCGAAAGAAGATCGGTGACATCAAGCTTACATTGCCACCAGGGGTGATTGGCCCGTTCTTTAACGACGAGTTCGGTGACACCTACAGCCTGCTTTACGCTTTTTCGGGTGAAGGCATAAGTTATGCCGAGTTAAAAGAAGTCGTGGAAGAAGCAAGACAGCAAATACTAAGGGTAAAAAATGTCGAGAAAGTAGACTTGATCGGCGTACAGGATGAAAAAATCTATATTGAATTTTCCGACAAACATCTGGCTACCTTGGGCTTGGATGTGGCTTCCGTGGCGCAAGTGCTACAAGCCCAAAATAGCTTGGTATCCGCCGGAACCGTTTTGACGGGGCGACAAGATTTACAGATACGTCTGTCCGGCCAATTCAAATCAATGGATGAAATTGCCGAAATGCCGCTTCGAATCAATGGTCGTACATTTAAGGTACAAGACATCGCCCGCGTCAGGCGAGGCTATGACGAGCCTGCGAACTTCAAGATGCGCTTTAACGGCAAAGAAGTTATCGGGCTGGGCGTAACAATGAACAAGCGCGGCGATGTACTGGCACTCGGTAAAGCCTTGGATAAGGCACTGGCAGAAATAGAGCATAACCTGCCCATCGGTGTGGATGTGGAAAAAGTGGCCGACCAATCGCAGGTTGTCGATACGGCCATCGGGGAATTCCTGCGTACATTTTTTGAGGCTTTGTCAGCAGTACTGTTGGTCAGTTTTATGAGCCTGGGGTTGCGTACCGGTTCCGTGGTCGCATTGACGGTGCCGCTAGTGCTGGCGGCCACCTTTTTGGTTATGTTGCTGGCAGGCATGGAAATCCATCGTATTTCGCTGGGGGCTTTAATATTGGCGCTTGGGCTATTGGTAGATGATGCCATGATCTCCATCGAGATGATGGCCAGAAAACTGGAAGAATGCCTGGATCGTCTGCAAGCCGCAACTTATGCCTATCGTGTCACGGCATTCCCCATGCTGACCGGGACCTTGATTACTGTGGCAGGCTTTCTTCCGGTAGGGCTTGCTAAATCGTCCGCCGGGGAATATACCGTAGCCATTTTTCAAGTCGTCGGTATCTCGTTAATCTTATCCTGGTTTGGTGCAGTCATTTTTACACCCTATTTGGGTTATCTGATCTTGAAGCCAAATCAAGTTGATGCCAATAAGCATCACGACCTTTATCAGACGGCCTTTTATGGACGTCTACGCAACTGGATCATCGTTTGCCTTAAGCACCGCAACAAGGTGATATTGGCTACGGTCGTATTTTTCGGTGCGGGTGTGCTGACGCTGACTAAACTGCCGCAACAGTTTTTCCCGCTTTCGAACCGCCCTGAACTAATAGTCGATTTGTGGTCGCCGGAAGGCAGTTCATTCGAACAAACCGAAATTGTTGCCAAACGCATGGAAGCACTTCTGGCCAAAGACACCGATGTCGTTCACTATGCGAGCTATCTGGGAAGTGGCACACCTCGTTTTTTTCTGCTGATTGTGCAGCAATTGGCGAATACCAACCTGGTGGAGTTTGTGGTCATGACTAAAAATAATATCGCCCGTGAAAAGGTGATGCAGCGCATCCGGCAAGCTATCGCCACAAACTTTCCCGAGGTACGAGGCCGGGTCATGCGCCTCAATGTGGGACCGCCAATGGATTATCCGATTCTGTTTCGGGTATTTGGGGATAATGCCCAAACCGTTAGGGCAATCGCTGAGCGCGTCGCCGATGTCGTACGTGCCAACCCTTATACGGTTGATGTCAACGATGACTGGCATGAGAACATACCTTCGGTACGCCTTGATCTCGATCAAAGCAAAGCGCGGGCTGTCGGCATTTCTACCAGCAATCTTGCACAAGCCTTGCAGGCTCATTACTCAGGGATTCCCGTCGGCCAGTATCGTGAGAACGATAAATTGATCGATATTGTCTGGCGGGCGGAACATCCGTTACGAATAGCCGTTGATGACTTGCCTGGCATAAGCGTCCCGACATTAACCGGAAAATGGGTACCGCTTGCGCAATTAGTCAGTAGTAAAATCGATTTCGAAGACGGCATACGCTGGCGGCGCAACCGATACCCGGCAATTTCAATACGTGCAGATGTGGCGGATGGCAAATTGGCACCCGATGTTGCCGCACAAATAGAACCGGAACTGGAAAAAATCAAAGCCCAATTGCCAGCTGGTTATGCCATTGAAACAGGCGCAGCCAAAGAAGATGCCTGGATTGCTCAAAAATCAATTTTGATCTGGATACCGCTGGTTGTCATTGCCACATTGGTGTTGTTGATGCTGCAATTGCACAATCTGTCGCGTACTTTCCTGGTTTTTATGACTGCGCCTTTGGGTGTGATTGGAGCGGCATTTGCCCTCATGTTATTCGGTGCGCCGTTTGGGTTTGTCGCCCTGCTTGGCATTATCGCGCTGGCTGGGATGATTATGCGGAATTCGGTAATTTTGGTCGACCAGATCGAACAGGATGAAAAAGCCGGACTGGATACCTGGAACGCGATTGTCGAATCCACGGTCAGGCGCTTTCGTCCGATTTTGCTTACCGCCGCCGCTGCTATCCTAGCCATGATTCCCCTATCTCGTAACGATTTCTTCGGTCCTCAAGCCATCGCCATCATGGGCGGGCTAATGGTCGCCACTATCCTGACCGTGTTCTTTCTGCCCGCGCTGTACGCTGCTTGGTTTAAGGTAACGCCTAAGCCTGTGCTAACTGAATTAAACTGAATGAGCTAAACCGGAAAATGTCATGATTAATCGCCAAATCATAAACACCGTAACCATCCTGTTCTTTGTGCTAAGCGGCTGCACACCTACCCGAGTTTCCGACCAGGTAAGCCTTATGCCGCCGACGCATTGGAAGAACCAACCTGAATCAGCATCATCCAAGCTGGAATTAGCAAAATGGTGGCAAGGCTTCAACGATCCGTTATTAAACCGACTGATAAAACAAGCATTGTCAGCCAACCATGATCTAAAAATTGCTAATGAACGCATAAAGGAAGTAAATGCTTTGGCAGCGGTTGCCAAATCCGAGCTTTATCCCAGTGTCGATTTGTTTGCATCCGGAGGCCGGGAAAAGAAAATCGACCGGATAATTGGCGTTCCTGGTAGCCGCGGCATAGAATTGATAACACCCACGGGCGATGCCATTAGCGGCGGATTAACGGCACGATGGGAAATTGATTTATTCGGCAGTAGGCGCCTGGATGCGGAAGCTGTGCTGGCTCAAGCGTTAGGTGCTGAAGAAGCATTACGAGCCGTTCAAGTAGGTCTATTGGCTCAGGTCGCAACCAACTATCTGGAACTGAAAGGGGTACACAAAAGAATCACCATCCAAAAAGGAATGATTGATGTTAACCGTGAAAAACTGAGAGCATTGCAAGCCTTCAAACAAGCAAGTTTGGCAAATTCTTCCGATGTCTCTAGCCAGACCGCATTATTGGCAGGTTCGGAAGCGCTATTGTCAGGACTTGTTCAATCCAGATTGACATTGATTCATCGTTTGAGTGTGTTGTTGGGCGAATCACCAGGCAAACTAGAAGCCAAGTTAAACCTTTTGACTACTGAACCCATCGACATGCCAGTCTTGCCAACCTTATTGCCTGCAGATTTGCTGGTACAAAGACCCGATCTTAGAATGGCTAAAACAGAGATCACTACGGCAGCCGCTAAATTAGGTTCTGCCCGTGCGGATTTATTCCCTAAAATACAACTTGCTGCCAGTGCAGGTTACGGCGCCATTGCTGTAGGAGGTTTTCCCAGTCTCGCGGAAAGCATTTACACACTCGGTACAGGATTGACCGCGCCGATCTTCAATGCCGGACGAATCGAAGCCTATATTAGCGCGGCCGACAGCCGATTAAAGCAAGCCGCAGTGAATTATGAAAAGTCTTTCCTGCTCGCTGTGGAAGATGTCGAAAACGCCTATGTCGCTTATCGAACTGCGGATATCCAATATCACCAATTTTCAGAAGCCCAGACTGCCGCTAATACCGGATATAAACAAAAGAATTTACTCTATCAGCAAGGCGCTGGGGATTATCTGTCGGTGTTGGAAGCACAAAAAAATGAATTAGCTTTGTCAGATGAAAAAACCAAATCCGACACCGCAATTAAGATGGCTGTTGTTTCGCTCTATCGGGCTTTTGGAGGCGGTTGGGATCAAGGCTCGAAAATTATTGAAGATTAGAAGATTGTTTATTACAGGCGAACACAAATGGTAGGTAAATCTATGCAACGGTTATTAGTTATAACTCAGATTTACCTCGAATGATTGCCATAAGCCACTCAGGGCTTCTAATTTCTTATCCGTCAATATCTCACCGTCTCTAAGTTCGCCAAATTTATATGGATCAGAAGCGTAGTTTGAATTGATGGACGATTAGAAAAGCATTTATTGCCTTCCTGGCTTATCAGTCGGAAGAGGGGCGATTTTGTTACAAGCGATTTGAAATTTTTTCGAGGATAATCTGACAACTATAAATTACCCCCGTGTTGGCACTAGTTGGATGGGATGGGGTGGTTTTTATTGTACGCCTACTGTTTTTCAACTGGCTGTCCGCTGTGAAGCTAAAAGCGGACTGTCTATTTACGCGATGACGGGCAGCTAGGGGTCGGTTTTACTCATTCAATTGCGGCAGAGCACTACCGGCCACCTTCTGCCATCCATAGTACATTTTCGAACGGCTGCTATGGGTCACAAATTGCTCGCTTAATGACTGCGCGTGGGGGCGCGCCGATGAAGGCGCGTCCCACTCCACGCGATGGTTAGGCAGTTACGGTGGGCAACGAAGAGAAGTTGCCCACCCTTGCTCAATTATCGGATTGTTTTGACCGTGGATACGGCCTCACAGGCACATGAGCCGCACGGAAACAGGCTCGCCAACCGCCCTTAATGAACGTCTGCCGGTCGCACCAGACAGCTTCCGGATAGTAGTCACCCATCACACCCTGCGCGCACTCACCGGAATCTTTAATTGTATCCTGTGTGGGCGGGGTCGGGAAGGTTAAATCGAACCCGCATCCCTTGTCAATGGCGCTCTGGACGGACTGTTCAAAGTCGACAGATGCCAGCAAGTTGCGCATGAAGATGAGCTTGGGCACCATCTTCTCGTCACCCCAAGGAAGCCATACGACCTTCTTCGGCAGCCACTCGGGCCGAAGCACGTCATTGGAAATCACGATGGTGTAAAAGCCGTGTTTATCGAGCGGCGTGCTCGCATCGGTCGCGCATCCGATTACGGGTAGTGGCGAGACCAGCTCTGCTTGGCATAATCCCCAATATCGCAATTGGACGCTATTGAAACCGGGCGCAGGCTGCGATACTGGCTGGCCACGATAGGTATCGGGGAACGCCGGCATCTTGCCACGAATCACAATGACTCGATCCGGTTTATACTTGGGCATGAAGAACGACAGCAGGTATTTTTGGTCGGGATTCGGCAGCAGAACTGGGGGTGGCTCCTTTATCGCGCCGAACCAGATGCGTTTTGGTACCGGCGGAATTTTTAGGTGCGCTAGTGGATCCTCTAACTCCGGCGGGACAATCTGCGGCTGCAACTGCGCGATTTCCGACTGCCGATTGAAGGTCGGACAGGTCTGCAACAGGGTTGTTTTGCCATTTACGCGGGTGACTTTGACCTTCGGCAAAGGCACTCCGCCCATGGAGCCTTCGCCCGCGTTCGATAGGTACAGGCGGTATATTAACCACCCCGTTTTGGCATTCAACTGGAGCACGTTGTCGGCGGTGTTGTTGCTCTTCGTGACCGTGATGGTGTACGTCGGATCAGGCTTCGCAGACGGTTTACGACTGCCCGGATGAGGCGTCGCAAACGGATTGCCGCTGCCCGGATCAGGCACGATTTCCGCATCAAACAGGTGATCGGCTAACCCGGTAGAGACTGGCGCGTTGTCATAGACAGCAAAGGAAAAGAACCGCGCCTTGGGGTAGACGCCAGTAATTGTCAGCTGTTGCCATTTCTTATCGATGGGCATGTAAAACCAGCGGTTCGCAGTGTCCGCCCATAGCCAATTACCCAGGCCGAAAGGTGTCCATGAGAACTGCCACGCACAAGTTGGGGTGGGTACAGTTGGCGATTGCTCCGCAGAAACGCGCGGATTTGACAAAAGTAGGAGAGTGATGAAACTGAGTGTAAGGAAAGCCTTCATTGCTTGCGACTTCCTATTATACTTTACACCTCTTTGGGATAGAGCCTTATACGATATGATTTTTGATTGTTGTTTAGAAATACACATCACACATCTCCTGATGGTTGTAATAACAAACCCTGGCATCTAAGACACGAACTCGTTTTCGTGCAAAATAAAAAAGCCGAACTCCCTACAGCAACCATAACAATGGTAGCATTCGGCAGTTCGGCTTTCCTGGGCTCAGGACCCGCAACTTTCTGTCCCTATCTTACGATAGGTTTAGCCTTATCATCGATGTTTGTAGAAATAGGATAATACATAGAATAAAATTTTTACTGAGGATTTTTGTCGGTTTTTCTGAAAAGCTGTCTTTTTTAGAATGATAGCGAAGGGAGTCAGTCCTGTTACCCTCAGAAACGGGCATCGACGCCCCTTGCTAACCTGACTTTGCCTTTCCCGAATACCAGACTTAAAAGGCCGCTATGAGTGCAATAACTGTCGTTCGCTGCTTCGGTTCGACCGTCGAGTTTGGGTCGCTGGCAGCCATTCATAGGTAAAAAACGCACCGCCATTTCAACTCTTAAAAGGACTATAACACTTCAACTAAAAAAAACAATTCGTATAAATACCTATAATCCACTTAGCACGCTAAAATCGACTGTCCACTCCCCGTGGTTTTGCGGCCAGTCGGAAATCTGGCTTGTGTGGCTCTTGTGGGTCGGGTGGAGACAGTGATCCCGTTAAAAATATTACAAATCTGAATGGCCGGTATTGAGATTGGCTTTTTGAAATTGACGAGTAACAGGTAACGGCCACTATGTATAGTACCTAACTATGTATAGTTGTGATCCTTGCCCTATAAGCTACCTGACATTGCTGGTAATCGCTCTATACATAGTTACGGGGCCTGATCAGCCATCATCGGGGTGATATAGCGGTACATTTTTGTGTCGGGTTTTTGGAGCCTCCCCATTTCCTTGCCCTTCATCGCGAAGTTGGCCAACGACTAACCCATATTTAGCACACACAATTAATATCCATTAAAAAACAATATCTTGTGTTCTAAAAAATCTTCGTGTGGCACTATACCCTGAAAAATAGAGTCTATTCTCAGTTTTTTAGACAATAGTTTTGCTGATACCTCCGGGTGCTGGATTCACTTTTAACGCACGATAAATAGCCATTTGCTCCGGTTCCGCACGGGTGGCTTTGCG
>JBAZTN010000101.1:0-10726 GCA_041661895.1 Methylobacter sp.
TGGCCAATCATTGCACCATTGCACGTTCCTGTTGAATACAATGGCATGATGATGACTCTTGCTGACTTACAAGGTTATCACTACGTAAGAACTGGTACACCTGAGTACATCAGAATGGTTGAAAAAGGTACACTAAGAACTTTCGGTAAAGACGTTGCTCCAGTATCAGCGTTCTTCTCTGGATTCGTGAGTATCCTGATTTACTTCTTGTGGCATTTCTTTGGTCAATGGTTCGCAAAAACTGACTTCGTTCAGTCTGCATAAGAACTGTTTACAAAAAATAACACATAAAAGACTGGTAATGGCAAATGAGATATGTTGCTTTACTGGATACTCTGAAAACTATAGATTCTCTATTATAGAGGAGGATATATGAAATTAATTAAAGACAAGGTTGCTAAATTATCCTTTGTCGCACTGCTGGTAACTGTTACAGCAGCGATGTTTTACACACCAACTGCATCTGCTCATGGTGAAAAGTCGCAAGCAGCTTTCATGCGTATGCGTACTATTCACTGGTTTGACCTGAACTGGTCAAAAGAGGAAGTGCCTGTTAATGATACTATGACAATTTCTGGTAAATTCCACGTTTTCGCTGGATGGCCTGAAACTGTTGATAAACCAGAAGTATCTTTCTTGAACATTGGTATTCCAGGACCTGTATTTATTCGTCAAGGTTCTTGGATCGGTGGTCAATTAGTTCCTCGTTCAGTTACTCTGGAACTGGGTGAAACTTATGAGTTTAAAGTATTGTTGAAAGCACGTCGTCCAGGCGATTGGCATGTACACACTATGATGAACGTACAAGGTGGTGGTCCAATCATCGGTCCAGGTAAATGGGTAACTGTTACTGGTTCTATGGGATCTTTCGTTAACCCTGTTACAACTTTGACAGGTCAAACTATCGACCTGGAAAACTACAACTTGGGTAACGTCTACTTCTGGCACGCTTTCTGGTACGCTTTAGGTTTAGCTTGGGTAGCATATTGGGTTCGTAAACCAATGTTCGTTCCACGCTCTATCGCTGTTGAAGCAGGTAAAGCTAACACTTTAATTTCTGCCACTGACAGAAAAGTTGCTATGGGTTTTGCTGCTGGTACTATCGCTATCGTTGCTTTCTCAATGGGAAGCACAAACGAACAGTATCCAATCACAACTCCTCTGCAAGCTGGTTTATTGCGCGGCATGAAAACTTATCAAATGCCTGCAAAAACTGTTAGCGTTAAAGTTGATGATGCTACTTACCGTGTACCAGGTCGTGCTATGCAAATGACACTGACTATCACTAACAATGGTGATTCTTCAGTTCGTTTGGGTGAGTTCAACACAGCTGGTGTTCGTTTCTTGGATCCAGCAGTACATGAAGATGAAACTGGCTACCCAGATGACTTGTTGGCTGAAGAAGGTTTGACTGTTAGTGATAACAGCCCACTTGCTCCAGGTCAATCAAGAACAGTACAAGTTACTGCTTCTGACGCTGCTTGGGAAGTATACCGTTTAGCTGACTTGATCTACGATCCAGACAGCCGTTTTGCTGGCTTGCTATTCTTCTTTGATGAAGCTGGCAAACGTCAAATGGTTATGGTAGATGCTCCATTAATCCCAGTATTCATTTAATGAATAATTAACTGATAACTTTGGTTGTCAGTTAAGGGATTGAAACCCCCGTTACCGAAAGGTAGCGGGGGTTTTTTTTGCAAAGTAATTAATATATTTAGTTAATACTTGCTCTGTTCGTCATGTAAACAGAGCGTGAGCGAAGTGTGATGATGAATAGTCCCGGGAATTATTCGGTTGAACGTGTGTTTTCAAGCAGCGTTTTTAAATGCAAAGTTTTTCGACGTCGAGTCATGGAATGATATTTTACATCTCATAGAGTGGCGAATGATACTGCATGGATAGAACACGCTGAAGCAGTTGCCTAGGGGTGTGAGTGCTAAAAACCATCTTACGTAGAAAATAGTGACCCTCCGCCCCGTGAATTTCTAAAAAAATTATGCGGCCAGTTGAATAGAGGTGGAATTAATGGAATTAGAAGGGTTAGTGATGGAATATAAAAAGGGCATCAATTTAAGTAAATTAGTAATGAATATTAAAACCATTCTAATTCTTGGGTAAAATTGTAAAGCTTGATAAGTTGGGGGAGGGGGAGGGTAAAATTAACTCAGATACTTTAAGGCGTTTGTTTTGTACGAAGGAGTATAAAATTGTTATTAAGCTAATAATTTAAAAACAAAAAACCCAGCTATAAAGCTGGGTTTTTTGGTGCTGCTAAATATTTTGTTTATAGTTGAATAGAACTAGAAACTTTTTGCTTAGAATCATCTGGGTTGTCGATGCAACCAGTTAATCCAACAATCATTAATGTCATAGCTAAAAGTGATAATACTTTCTTCATAAGAATATCCTCCAAAGGGGGTAAATTATTTTTAATTATTTTTGCGCCAATATTTAAAGCACATGTATTTTATATCATGACTGGAATGATGATGCAATATTAAAAAATGACAAATTGTAATGACAGTTAAAGCTCATTGATATTACTTGGTAAATTGAAAGAAAATACATTGTTAACCCATTTGGCCGATCCGATTGTGATCCACTGAGATGCCATATTTTTATGCAATTGGTCATGTACCCAGTAAGAAGGAGCACTGATTTTTTTAAGTTTTATGTGGAAGATGGTTTGATTGATATCTAATCCAATTTTCTGCCCCCAGAATGCAGTGACTTTCATAATAAATTTTTGTAAGTGGGTATTGTCTATATTAGGTGTGACAGCGATATTAGCCCACATAGAATGAACACGCCCCCAATTAGGGGCAAGCAACCTCCCTTGTTCATTTACAAACGGTAGCCAGCGTTCATTGCCATTTTGGTCAGTATAAGTGATAGCTAGAATATGATCATAGCCTGCAAAATGGTCATGCAGATAAAGTGCATGTGGAGTAATGCCAAAAAAGGTTTGAGAGACCATCAAAAGAGCATTGCTAGCGTTTGAAATGTTGTTAATGACAGGGTTATGTGTGGTATTAACATTGAGCCTATAAATTACCCCGTAATGAATAGAGCTGTTTAATTGTAATAGCAGTAGTCCAATCAGTATTTTTGAAAGCTTTCTGGAAAATGCTTTTGGCTTTTGTGAGGCAAGTTGTTCAAAATACCGATGGTACAGGGTATTGATTTGCAGATTTTGTGGTGCAAAGCAAGAGTTTGTGCACGGAATACGGATACGTGAATCCGCGATTGAACGGTATTTATTTGAGGCAAATTGGTAGATTCCAGGAAGCCTTAAAAAAATGCCAAGCGGGAATAAATAGCGCATCTTTCTGAATATCTGAATATAGGTATCAACACCTGAATAAATGCGATTAGTGCTATCCAGGGCATATAAGTCGGTCAACAAAATTTCATTGTCGATTGAAGCGAGCGCAGGATAGTGCGCGGAATGATCCTGGGCGCTTTTAAAGTCGATACATTTAAAAATATCTAAATGATTAAGAATAAGAACCGTACGGTTACATAAAGGGCATTGCTTGTCATAAAATACGATAAGAGATGGATACTTTGCCGTGAAGGTTTCTCCAATAACCCGCCACCATTTGAAGGGAACCAGTAGCGTATAAAAAATAATCATCCCTAGTCCGAAAGGATAAATATTAAAAGACAATGTGATGCCAAGATGAAGTCCGAGGCCAACCAATAGATAGGCTATGCGTAACCGACGATCAGAAAAAAAGAATATGAAAGTAAATTGGAAGATTAAAATCGTATAACCAAGGATGTTTTGCAGAAGCTTATTATTCAGCAAAGCTGACATATCGATGGCTGAAACATAATAAGGCTGTGTTGCGGGTAACCAGGAGCCAAGTCCATTGCGCCAGTGTTCGGCAAACATCTTGTGTATGGCAGAGTCGAAGTAAAGAAAGCCAAGGCAAATAGCAATGGGCAGGTAATAGGCAAGAACAGAGACTGTAGTCTTTGGGTGGGCGCTGTAATGAACAAAAGGCGTGTTAAGTTTGTACCGCAGGTTGTCTATTGAAAATGCTTGATCACCAGGCATAAACAGCAGAAAAAAACCTGCTCCGATCATGAATAAGTCAAAACCGCCATCAAAATCTCGTTGCATGGGGGTGAAATTAACAAAAATGATCCAGATGATATAATTGCAGGTAACAGCAAATTGATAGCGGTATCCGATAACGATAAATGCAGCAATAACAGCCCAAATCGTCAAGAAGAAAGGAATCATTGGAAATTCGACATCTATATAAGGAATAGGGTCGAAAATTAAATGATTAAAATAAAATAGGAAGATGATTTCCTGTAAAGTAATTAAGCCGTAAAAAAGTCTGAACAGGCCAATGCCGGTAGCTGGGACTTGTTTGGAAAGGAGGGCTAGAATTTTAGCGGATATAAGTTTATACATTTTCAAAGTTCGAAAAATCGAGAAGATGTATAAATTATAAAAGAATTAGTGACTTAAATGTGATAAATATGCAGACAAAACAAAGGCCGCTACCAACTCAGAGAGAATTGGTGTAAGCGACCAAAGTAAGGGTAAATCTTTTGAGGCTTATTTTTCGTCGTCTGGATGTTCAGCGAAAACCCATTTTACGAGGAAATAGCCTGCAGCGACTACTACAAGTGCGCCGACCATGCCAGCTGGTTCTTTTAACATTTCGGTGATATCTAAGATCGCTCCCATGAATGTCCTACCTATAATTTTGTATTTTAGAAATTGCTAATAACATAGCAAATGGAACGTTAATAATACTGTAGGTGAAGTTAAAGTCAAGGCTTATGTTGCATGGTTTTAAAGTTGGGTGAGGTAAATTTTCCTTCCTGTCGAAATTTAAAGATCGATGGTCAGTGTGGTATAGTTTAAACTTCATGTTTTGGTGAAACATTTAGAGGTGGGAACGATGATGAAAAGATGCGTTAAAATAATACCGTTGCTGGCAATTTTCTTTGTGCTTTCTGCGCAGGCTGATGTTGTATTAAAAGATGCTTCTGAAATCCTGGGAAAATGGGATTTAAATGCTGAGGCACTTAAGCTAGATGGTGAAAAGAAGACTGTTAAAAGTGAATGGGAGTTTAAAGCAAACGGCATTTTACAATCGACAGCAACAGATTCACTTGGGCGAACCAAAGAGATGGTTGTGCCGGTAAAATTTTTCGTTGAAGATGGCGTTATTAAAAAACAGGCGTCGCCTGGGCGAGAAAAATATGAGTCATGTAGCGTAATTGAAAAAGATAATTCTAAAATGGTCTTGAAGTGCACAAGTTTGTTCTTCTTTTTAACAAAAAAATAATAATTTAAAAAAGGATATAGCGATGATCGGTGGCATTGTAATGATTTTAGTAGCTCTCTGGATTTATCAGTCGGCTATAAAGGCAAAAACCAGTAATGTAATACTGTGGGTTGCGGCCTGTGCTGTTGCTTTTTATGTAATGCAGTTTTTATTGGTTGATATTAATATCTACATCTTGGAGTCTATCAGAGCCGGAGAAGGTGGGGCTGGCTATGAAGCAGTTGACGGAGCGGATAGAAAAAATGAAGGCAGTTTTCAGGGATTCGGTGGTGTTTTAGAGTCGCTTTATTTTGAATTAATGCCATCAATTCTCAGCTTTTTGGCTATAGCACTGATACGGGTAAAATTTATTACCAAAGAAAAAATCTCAGTTGCTAATTTGTTCAGTGGCTTGGGAGAAATGTTTCAAGGTATCAAAAAAAGTTTTAAAACGACAGAAAAGTAAAACTGAAGTTAGATACAAAAAAGCCCGGGCTATGCTTGGGCTTTTTTTTATAGCGGTACCGTTTTTGTACATTGGGTAATAAATATTAATTACCAATAATAGTAGAGACAAGAAAAATCAGACCCATAACAAAAAGAACAGTAAAGATTACCCCCACAATAATATAAGTCGAAAGAGATCCCTGTTCGAAGTCTTTTTGCCTGTTACCATCACTTTGCACACCAATAAAAGCAGAAAGAACACTCTTTATGACTTGAGTAATCGTTGGTTTTGACATGAACATCTCCGGCAAAAATAGTGAAAAATAATATAGATTGATTGCTTTTTAAGCAATGATTATATCCTCAGACTTATAGTTTGGTATTTATTCAAATCAACAACCCCTTGGCAGTTTCAATGAGCAAAACAGAATTATTAAAGCAGCAATTGTCCCAAAGAATTTTATTTCTTGATGGTGCAATGGGCACGATGATCCAAAGTTATAAGTTGGAAGAAAAGGACTATCGTGGTGAGCGTTTTGCTCAGTGGGACACTGATCTTAAGGGGAACAATGATCTGTTATCGATAACACAGCCGGATATCATTAAAGCCATTCATTGTGCGTATTTTGAAGTTGGCTCTGACATCGTTGAAACCAATACCTTCAATGCGACCAGTATTGCCATGGCTGATTATAAAATGGAATCACTGGCCTATGAAATCAATGTCGAGGCGGCGCGATTGGCAAGGCAGGCGGCTGATGAATACACCCAAAAGACGCCGGAAAAACCGCGTTTTGTTGCCGGCGTATTGGGCCCTACCAACCGCACAGCCTCCATGTCACCGGATGTTAATGATCCGGGCTTTCGTAATATTTTTTTCGACGACTTGGTCGTAGCCTACACAGAAGCAACAAGAGGCCTGATTGACGGCGGCGCGGATATTATCCTGATTGAAACCGTCTTCGATACCTTAAATGCCAAAGCCGCCATATTTGCGGTTGAACAATATTTTGAACAGATCGGCTACAAACTTCCGGTGATGATTTCCGGCACGATTACCGATGCATCAGGCAGAACATTGTCTGGACAGACCGTAGCTGCTTTCTGGAATTCACTCAAACATGCAGAGCCAATTTCTTTTGGCTTTAACTGTGCGTTAGGCGCAACAGAACTACGGCAGTATATTTCCGAATTATCGTCCATTGCGGATACGTACGTTTCTGCTCACCCGAATGCGGGCCTGCCTAACGAGTTCGGGGAATATGATGAAACGCCCGAAGCGATGGCCGAAGAACTGGCCGATTGGGCGAAAAACGGCTACCTGAACATAATCGGCGGTTGCTGCGGAACCTCGCCTGCGAATATCAAAGCGATAGTCGAAGCCGTACAACAATACAGTCCCAGAAAAATCCCGGAAATACCCAAACAGTGCGGATTATCAGGACTCGAGCCACTGAACATCGGGCCGGATTCCTTATTCGTCAATGTCGGTGAGCGAACCAACGTTACGGGTTCAGCGGCATTCAAACGACTGGTTATTGAAGGAGATTTTGAAGCGGCGCTGGATGTGGCGAAACAGCAAGTCGAAAACGGCGCGCAAATTATCGACATCAATATGGATGAAGGCATGCTGGACTCCAAAGAAGCAATGGTGCGTTTCTTGATGCTGATCGCGTCCGAGCCGGACATCGCTAAAGTGCCGGTTATGCTGGACTCGTCTAAATGGGAGATTCTGGAAGCCGGTCTTAAATGCATTCAGGGCAAAGGTGTGGTCAATTCGATCTCGCTGAAAGAAGGCGAAGAAGCCTTTATCAAACATGCCAAGCTGGTACGTCGCTATGGTGCGGCGGTAATCGTAATGGCCTTTGATGAAGAAGGGCAGGCCGATACCAAGGCCAGGAAAGTCGAAATATGTCAGCGGGCTTATAAAATCCTCACAGAACAAGTTGGTTTTCCGCCCGAAGATATTATTTTTGACCCCAATATATTCGCTGTTGCCACCGGCATTGATGAACACAACAATTATGGTCTGGATTTTATCGAAGCTACCCAAGAGATCAAACGCACCTTGCCTTACGCGCTGATTTCCGGCGGCGTTTCCAACGTATCGTTTTCATTTCGGGGCAATAATTCGGTGCGGGAAGCGATACATGCGGTGTTTTTATACCATGCGATACAGGCGGGCATGGATATGGGCATCGTCAATGCCGGCCAATTGGCGATTTACGAGGATATACCCAGAGATCTGCGTGATGCGGTTGAATCGGTCATCTTAAATACCCATGACGGCAGCGGCACCGATAGGTTGCTGGAGCTTGCCGACAAATATCGCGGTGACGGCAGCAGCAGCGCAGGGAAAGAGCAGGATCTGGAGTGGCGCAGCTGGCCGGTCAGCAAGCGTCTGGAACATGCGCTGGTAAAGGGCATCACCGATTTCATCGACGAAGATACCGAGCAGGCAAGACTGGAAGCCGAGCGGCCCTTGCACGTCATTGAAGGTGCATTAATGGATGGTATGAACGTTGTCGGCGATTTGTTCGGTGCGGGCAAAATGTTCCTGCCACAAGTGGTCAAATCGGCACGAGTGATGAAAAAAGCTGTGGCTTATTTGATGCCGTTTATGGAAGCCGATAAAGCGGCAGGTGATCGGCAAACCAACGGTAAAATACTGATGGCGACCGTAAAAGGCGATGTGCATGACATCGGCAAGAATATCGTCGCCGTGGTCTTGCAATGCAATAACTATGACGTGATTGATTTGGGCGTGATGGTGCCTGCCGAAAAGATTTTGCAAACCGCGCGTTTGGAGAATGTCGACATTATCGGCTTAAGTGGCCTGATTACACCGTCGCTGGATGAAATGGTACATGTAGCCAAAGAAATGCAGCGCCAGGGTTTTACCATTCCATTGATGATAGGCGGCGCGACAACGTCACGCGCGCATACCGCAGTAAAAATCGCCCCGAATTATGACGGCCCGATTGTATACGTGACCGATGCATCCCGCGGTGTTGGTGTCGCGAGTAATCTGTTAAGCGCTGATCTGAAAGAACAATTCGTCAACAGCGTGCGGGAAGAATACGAAGAAGTCAGGGATAGACACAAAGGTCGGGAAGCCAAAACCAAACAACACTCTTTAGAAGAAGCCAGACGCAATAAATTTAACTGGGGTAACTATGAGCCGGTCAAACCCTCGTTTCTGGGCATAAAGGTCATTGATCGTTTTCCACTGGATACCTTGGTCTGGTATATCGACTGGACCCCGTTTTTTCAAACCTGGGAAATGGCAGGAAGTTATCCCAAAATACTCGATGATAAAGTCATCGGTACCCAAGCCAGAGAACTGTTTGAAGATGCACAGGCTATGCTGAAAAAAATCATCAGTGAAGAATGGCTGTGCGCCCGCGCTGTGGTCGGGTTCTTCCCCTCCAACAGCGATGGCGATGACGTCGTGGTGTATACCGATGAAACCCGCGCACAGAAAAAGGAAACATTGCATCATTTGCGTCAGCAGAATGTCAAAGCTCCGGGCAGACCAAATTACTGCCTGTCTGATTTTATTGCCCCGGTTGACAGCGGCATAGCCGATTATATTGGTGCTTTTGCGGTAACAACCGGCATAGGTATAGAACAAAAACTGCATGAATTTGAGCAGGATAATGATGATTACAGCTCCATCATGCTCAAAGCTCTGGCTGATAGACTGGCCGAAGCATTTGCTGAATATATGCATCAGGTGGTCAGAAAAGAGTATTGGGGCTATGCCAAAGATGAGACCCATGAGGCCGAGCAGTTAATCAACGAAGCCTATCAAGGCATACGGCCAGCGCCCGGTTATCCTGCATGTCCCGATCATACAGAGAAGGGCAAGCTGTTTGAATTGCTCAATGTGACTGAGCATACCACGATAGAGCTCACTGAAAGTTATGCTATGTACCCGGCATCAGCAGTAAGCGGCTGGTATTTTTCCCATCCGGAGTCACAGTATTTTAATGTCGGCAAGATAGATAAGGATCAACTGCAAGATTACGCCAGACGTAAAGGCATCGCTGAAGAAGTGGCGGAGAGATGGCTGGCGGCGCATTTGCATCATTAAGCAAAAAGGAAAATCAGTATGGCAACACAAGACAATATTGGACATTCACTGGAAAGAGTGATGTATGCCAGTCGCTGGATACTGGCGCCGATTTATTTCGGGCTGAGTCTGGCGCTATTGGCGCTTTCGGTAAAATTCTTTCAGGAACTTTATCACTTCCTGCCGCATATTCTGGAAGCAGATGAATCCGATTTGATTTTAAAGTTGTTGACCTTGATTGATCTCGCTCTAGTTGGCAGCCTGATTGTCATCGTGATGTTTAGCGGCTATGAAAACTTTGTTTCGCAACTGAATATCACCAAGGAGACTGAAAAGCTGGAATGGCTGGGGAAGCACGATTACGGTTCGCTGAAGATGAAAGTGGCGTCATCCATTGTTGCTATTTCATCCATTCAATTATTGAAAGTATTCATGAATATTCAGGCTGCTGATAACGACAAACTAATGTGGTATGTCCTTATCCATTTGACCCTGGTATTGTCCGCCCTACTTATGGGGTATCTTGAAAAACTGACTAAGCATTAATGATACGGTTAATGCTGTTTGGAACATCCGGTTGCCATCTTTGCGAGCAAGCGGAGTCCATTATCGATGACTGCTTACTGGATGGCCTTGATCTAATAATTGAAGATATAGACATTGCCGAGCAAGAACGATGGCAAGACCGGTACGCCATACGCATCCCCGTTTTATATCACGCAGAAACAAAACAAGAACTGGGCTGGCCGTTTGATCAGGCGGATGTTAAAGAATTTATCAAGAGTCTGGAGGGTGTCCTGAATTTTGTGTAAACGGAGTTTGTTAATGGTTCGGCATTCGGTCGTCGAATTGAATACTAAACCGATTCAAAGCGGCTTTCCAGTCATGTAAAGGCATGGTCCATTTTTTA
>JBAZTN010000102.1:0-10623 GCA_041661895.1 Methylobacter sp.
CGCATCCCTGTTTCCTCACGACCTGAATCAGTTCCTGAACGACTATTACCGCGACAAGGGGGTAGAAGTTCTGCCCCGCCAGATGGTCAAAGGGTTGGCACGCAAACAGGACCAGTTATTTCTGGATGTCCGCAGTGCCGATGGGTCTGGAGAACGCAGTATCGAAGTGGATGCGGTGGTGGCCGGCATCGGTATTAAACCCAATGTTCGCTTGCTTGAACAGGCCGGATTGGCTGTCGATAACGGTATCGTCGTGGATGAGCTGCTGCGTACGGAGAATCCGGATATTTTCGCGGCCGGCGATGTCGCAAACTTCTACAATCCCAGTTTAGATATCCGCATGCGGGCGGAACACGAGGACAATGCACTGACCATGGGTAAATGCGCCGGCCGGAACATGGCCGGCGACTCGCTTCCTTACCATCATCTCCCTTATTTTTTTTCCGATCTTTTTGATCTGGGCTACGAAGCCGTCGGCAGAACCGATTCCCGCTTGGAAACGATGGAGGATTGGGTCGAACCCTATAAAAAAGGCGTGATCTATTACCTGCAGCAGAATCGGGTGCGGGGTGTACTGTTATGGAACGTTTGGGATCGCGTGGAAGCGACTCGCGCTCTGATCGCCGAGCCGGGCCCGTTCACCCCGGCAGATCTAAAGGGAAGATTGTTGTCCTGAAAAGTCATGCCAATGAAATGATGGAGCTATCATTTATCGTCGTCCCAAAAAAGGCTGTCGGTACGCATCAGTGCCTCAACAGCGCGCACGTCGTCCGCAAGCATGCGGTCATGCTCTAAAAAAGCCACCTGACCACGCAACAACCCATGCACTGCCCGCAAGCGTTCACTGAGCTCTTTAGGTTGTAGCAGGTCGATGGCTTGGGCAGCTGAAAGTAGTTCGATGGCCAGGATGTGATAAACGTTATCCACAATCTTCAGCACTTTCCAGCCAGCGATAGGCCCCATAGAAACGTGGTCTTCCTGGTTGCAATTAGTGGGGATGGAATCGATGTTGGCGGGAAAACTCAGCGCCTTGCATTCACTAACCAAGGCCGCTGCAACGGTTTGTAACATCATTAAACCGGAGTGTAGCCCACCATCGTTGATCAGGAAATAGGGCAAACCGCTTTTCTCTTTGTCCATCATCAGATTAATGCGTCGCTCGGAGATGGAACCCAGCGTGGTCAAGGCAGAGGCTAGCCTATCTGCCACCCGCGCTGGGTAAATGGCGTGGAAGTTTCCGCCGTGTAGGATAGCCCCTGTATCGGCAAATACCAGCGGATTATCAGTCGAAGCGTTGATTTCCAGTTGCAAGATGTTTTCACAAGCTTGCACATCCTCCCATACTGCACCATGCACTTGCGGGGCGCAACGCAGCGAATAAGGGTCTTGCACCCTGTCGTGGCCGGGCGTATTTTTTGCTTTGTGGTTTCCAATCCACCCGCTAATAGCCAATCCGCAATGCAGCGTGCCTGGGTGTCTATGGGCACGCCATAAGGGTTCGACGCCGTCCATATTCTGACCGCGAAGTCCCTCAATGCTAAGAGCCGCCGCCAGATTGGACAAATCCAACAGGCGTCGGGCATGATACCAAGCCTTGGTCGCCAGCGCCGTGGTCAATTGTGTGCCGTTGATCAGGCTCAATCCCTCTTTGGGTCCCAATTGCAAAGGCGACAGGCCGAGACGTTGCAGAGCCTCACGGGCCGACATTTCCTCTATTCGACCATCGACCGGCAAGGTGCAGCGCCCTTCACCAAGCAACGCGGCAGCTGCATGGGCAGAGGGTACCAGGTCGCCAGAAGCGCCGACGCTGCCTTGCGATGGCACCACCGCCAACAGCCCTGCATTCAACGTCTGTAGGATAAAATCCACGGTTTCCAGACGTACGCCGCGATGCCCCTTGGCTATTGAGTTTAACAGGATTACCCACATCATCATTACCAGATCACGAGGTAAAGGCTCACCCACGCCGCAGCAATGCGACAAGATGATATTGTGCTGAAACGCTACAAATTTATCTGAGGATACGTGCGTGGTGCACAAGAACCCCACACCGGTATTGATTCCATATACCTGTGGTGACCCCGTGGCCACCCCATTCACCACCGTGCAAGCATGGCTTATGCCGTCACGGCTCGCTTCGTCCAGGGTAAGAGCGTACAGACTATCGGGCAATAAGGCACGCGCCGAATATTCAGTAAGGCTGGTCGGAGACAAATCATGTGAACCTATCAACAACGACATATAGAACTGGCAGATTTTGTTGGCATGAAGACTGTCTCCTTTGTATAAACTGATTATGTTTTTATCGTTATTCAGCTAATCTGATCAATTGATAGCCTTTTTTCCATTTAATTTTGCTCAGCTTTTGACCTGTAGTTATTGCTTCTCTCAGTATCAAACCGATCTTTACGTACAGTTACTGGCGACCATCCCCTGCCCCACTCTCGTATCAGCGACCAATTACCGAATATACTAGGCATAATATTGTGTTTTATCTGCCGGTAAAATGCACAGCCATTAGTAAAACGTATTCAAGGCACAATGCAAGGATTATTTCAGGGGCTTCTAGCTTAATCACAACGTTAATCAAGGATTGACCCCACGATACAGATCGGTGTGCTCGATGTGGATGGCATCCCAGTTGGTAATAATACATTAGCCGACGCCATTTTAGATCGACTGATACATAACGCCCACCGGTGATTAATTTGAAAACAGAATCTATGCTAAAAATTCAGTTATTGAGAGGTTGGACCAAAAAAGCTACAGGTAAATGGCGGTGAAGCTTTTTGTTCTTGTTGATGCCGGGTAAACCAAACTTTTAACGCCGGGCGGTTTTGAGTTTTTCAGCGTCGACTTGATCAACCTTGAATGGGTGCCGGTGGCCTTGATGGAATATGCGAAATCGCGCCTTTTCCTGCTTCGATTCCACTCACTTTCATTATACTTAATTGTGGGTGCTTGCTAACATGACACAATCAACCGACAAATCTCAATCGGAGACTGACATGCGCACTCCCATCAGTGCTGAAAGACAGCGCATACTGGCACAAAGCAGCGGCGAAGAGGCATGGCGCTTATGGGGGCCGTATCTGAGTGAGCGTCAATGGGGTACGGTGCGCGAAGACTACAGCGAAGATGGGGAAGCCTGGGGACACTTTAGCCACGACCATGCACGAAGCCGAGCTTACCGCTGGGGCGAGGACGGCATCGCGGGCCTCTGCGATGAAAAGCAGCGGCTGTGTCTCAGCTTGGGACTCTGGAACGAACAGGATCCGATCCTCAAGGAACGCTTGTTCGGCTTGACCAATGGCGAAGGCAATCACGGCGAAGACGTTAAGGAGCTTTATTACTATCTTGACGCAACGCCCAGCCATTCTTACCTAAAAATGCTGTACAAGTATCCGCAACAGGCATTTCCCTACGCGACACTGGTTGAAGAGAATTGCAAACGCGGCAGAGACATGCCGGAATTTGAATTGCTGGACACCGGCCTGTTCGACGACAACCGCTACTTCGATGTGTTTATCGAATACGCCAAGGCTGGCGTCGACGACATCCTCATGCTGATCACTGCGCACAACCGCGGTGCGGACGCCGCTCCGCTGCACGTACTGCCACAGCTCTGGTTCCGCAATACTTGGAGCTGGGGCTACGATGACACCCGCCCCGCACTCTCCGTCACCGAAACCGACGGCCTCCTGATCCAACACGCAGAGCTGGGCAGCTATCATTGCTATTTCGACGGCGATCCCGCGTTGCTGTTCTGTGACAACGACACCAATCTGCAACGCTTGTATAACCAGCCAACCGTCGGCTATTTCAAGGATGCTATTCATGAATACGTTATCCAAGGTAACCACCATGCCGTGAATCCAGGGAGATATGGCACCAAGGCTGCTGGGCATTTCAGCTTTTCCGTTCCGGCTCACGGCAAGGTTGAAATGCGCCTGCGGCTGAGCAAAGATCAGCATCTACAGCCTTTCAATGACTTCGATGCCTTGTTCGCCGCGCGTCGCGACGAGGCGGACACTTTTTATGCTGAGTTGCAAAAGGCCATGACGGATGCTGACGCCAGGCTGATTCAGCGCCAGTCCCTGGCTGGCATGATCTGGAGCAAACAGTTCTATTACTGGGACATCCCGCAGTGGCTGCAAGGCGATCCGGGAACTGTTCCACCACCAATAAAGCGTCGCAATGGGCGCAACAGCGATTGGCAACACCTGAATAACGCCGATATCATTTCCATGCCCGACACTTGGGAATACCCGTGGTATGCGTCATGGGATCTGGCGTTTCATTGTGTGACACTGGCAATGATCGACCCTGCCTTTGCCAAAAACCAGTTACTGCTGATGACACGGGAATGGTATATGCACCCTAACGGCCAGATGCCCGCTTATGAATGGAAGTTGGGGGATGTCAACCCGCCTGTTCATGCCTGGGCCGCGTGGGAGGTGTATAAATCCGAATGCCAAAGCAACGGCGGCACAGGTGACCTCGACTTCCTGGAACGAATCATGCACAAATTGATCATCAATTTTACCTGGTGGGTCAATCGTAAGGACGCTGACGACAACAATGTCTTCCAGGGCGGCTTTCTCGGTCTGGATAATATCGGTGTATTCGATCGCAGCGCCCCCTTGCCGGCCGGCGGCCATATCGACCAAGCCGACGGCACCAGCTGGATGGCGATGTACTGCCTGAACCTGATGCGCATCGCTCTGGAACTGGCGTTGCATGACCCTGTTTATGAAGATATCGCCACCAAGTTTTTCGAACATTTTCTCTATATCGCCAAAGCGATGAGCAATATAGGCGATCAACATATCGGCCTTTGGAACGAGGAAGACCAGTTTTTCTATGATGTGCTGCGATCCCCTGACGGGAAAATGATCCCGCTCAAAGTCCGCTCAATGATTGGGTTGATTCCCTTTTATGCGGTGGAGATTATCGAACCCGAATTGCTGGACAGATTGCCGGATTTCAAGCGCCGCATGAAATGGTTCCTGGATTACCGTCCCGATCTGGCGGCGTTGGTTTCCGATTGGAACGAGCCGGGGCGCGGCGACCGCCGTTTGCTGTCCCTGCTTCGCGGTCATCGCATGAAAAAGCTGTTGCAGCGCATGCTGGACGAGACGGAGTTTCTATCCGATTACGGTGTGCGCTCCCTGTCGCGCGCGCATTATGATCAACCTTATGTGATTAGCTGTGCCAGCACGCCAATGAGCGTGCACTACCAGCCTGGTGAAGCCGAATCCGGGATGTTTGGCGGCAATTCCAACTGGCGGGGCCCTGTCTGGTTCCCGGTTAATTATCTGTTGATTACTTCGCTTAGGCGTTTTGCCAGCTTCTACGGCGAGGACTTTAAAATAGAATGTCCGACGGGATCGGGAATATTGCTGTCTATCAATGAGGTTGCAGATGAATTATCTCAACGGCTGACCCGAATTTTCCGAAAAGATGAAAATGGCCACCGCCCCGCACACGGTCACGATGAACGACTGAAAAACGATCCGAACTTTAAGGATTATCTGTTATTCCATGAATATTTCCACGGCGATAATGGCAATGGCCTGGGGGCCTCTCACCAGACCGGCTGGACCGGTTTGGTGGCCAAATTGCTGGAACCGCGACATGGATGAAAGACCGTTAGGTAACCATCGCAATTTCGAAAGGCGGTTTTTCCTGTCTAATGGTGCAGGTAATCTAGTTAAGGGTATATGTTATGACTTGAGATTAACCATAAGATAAATTCATCCAGTTTAACAGCTGGCATATTTGCACATCCTTAAGTATGTTTGATCGCTTAATGCGACAATACCGTAAAAAATCGTCCTTGTGTAAGCCCGCTCAAGGAAATTATGATGTCCATTATCCCCATGACTACGCCTACGCCAGAATTCCACCCCAAAATGACAAATGAAGATAACTTAATGAAATACCTGTCAAGCTGCCGATGGATTGACGTGCTTCGCATGTCAGGTCTGGCGCTGGTTTATACGGTATTGGAGAAAGTGGTGCTGACATTCGCCATAACCTACGGCACAGTTACTATTTTCTGGATACCAGGCGGCGTGGCGTTAGCGGCTTTTTTACTATGGGGTAAGAAACTTTGGCCTGGTGTATTCATAGGAGCCTTCGCGGGGGGCGTAATGGTAGGCGACCCGTTCTGGGTTTCTTTGCTGATAGCCGTGGGTAACACCTTGGAAAGCCTGTTCGCCGCTTGGTTGCTGTCACGTTTGAATGGTTTTGATACTGAGCTGAACAAGCTCGGAAATCTTGTGTACTTGGTGCTAGTGGGTTTATTTAGCGCTTGGATCAGTGCCGTGATCGGTCCATTGACTTTGTGGGCGGCCGGTTATTTAACCCCGCAAATTCTCTTCAACTGCATCTTGCGGTGGTGGCAGGGCGACACCTTGGGCATTATCCTGGCCACACCACTACTCTTGACGTGGCAACGCTTACCTTATGGCTGGCTACAACCCCGGCGTGTCCTGGAAACCGTCAGCCTGTTTTTGTTAACGTTCCTTGTCGGCCAGATAGTCTTTTTTGACTGGTTTCATGCCAGTCTTGGACATTTAGCCCAAAGCTATTGGTTATTTCTGTTTGTGGTTTGGGCGGCATTGCGTTATGGGAAACATGGGGTTTCTATAACCGTCGCTCTGGTGGCTCTTCAGGCATTTGAAGGGGCAAGACGCGGCGAAGGTTTTTTTGCCAATGATATGGCTGAAACGGGATTACAAAATTATTGGTTTTATATTCTGATTATTACCACTGTCGGTTTTTTTCTGGCAATAACCGTTGATGGCCTCCAGCGTGCCAAGCAACAACTGAGCGAAAAATCCGATGAATTGGACAATTATTTCAACAACGCGCTGGACATGTTTTGCATAGCCGATAGTCGCGGTTATTTCCGCAAGGTCAATCCCCAGTGGCAGCAAATCCTTGGCTATCCATTAACTGAACTGATAGACCAGCATTTTTTGAAATTTGTTCATCCCGATGATCATCAGTCAACACTGGAAGCGATGGATTATTTGAGAACGCAGCAACCGATGTTGAATTTCGTCAACCGTTACCGCCATCGAGATGGATCATACCGCTGGATTGAATGGCGAGCACTGCCAAAGAACGGACTGATCTATGCTGCCGCTTGTGATATCACCGAGCGCAAGCAAGCTGAAGAAATCCTGCGTGATAGTGAAATCCGTTACCGACATATGTTCCAGGCCAACCCACATCCAATGTGGCTCTATGATGTAGCTACGCTGCGATTTCTAGCGGTGAACGATGCCGCGATAGCCCATTACGGCTATAGTGAGGCCGAATTTCTTGCAATGACGATTGCCGATATTCGCCCTCTCGCTGATGTGCCTCGGTTGCTCGATCAGATCAGGCACCTCGAAGGCTATGCAAAATACCCTGGGGGTGAGTGGCGTCATCGAAAAAAAGATGGAACGCTGATCGAGGTTGAGATCAGTTCGAACGCGTTAGAATACGAGGGACGACTTGCCAGGGTCGTGCTGGGGAACGATATCAGTGAGCGCAAGCGAGCCGAACAGGCGCTGTTGAAAGCCAAATGTCTGGCGGAAGAAAGCACTCGTCTAAAATCCGAGTTTCTTGCCAACATGAGCCATGAAATTCGAACCCCGATGAACGCCATCATGGGCATGGCTCATTTGGCTTTGCAAACCGATTTGACGGAAAAACAGCGTAATTATTTGGATAAAATCAACACCTCGGCCAAATGGTTGTTGGACATAATCAACGATATTTTAGATTTTTCCAAAATCGAAGCCGGCAAACTCAAGCTGGAACACACCGAATTCAGGCTTGAGACGGTCATACAGTATTTGGCTGACGTATCGTTGGCACTGGTGAACGGCAAATCGTTGACGCTGAGCTTTGATGTTGATCAGGATGTGCCATCCACCTTGATCGGCGATCCCCTGCGACTGGGGCAAGTGCTGGTCAATCTGTTGAGCAATGCCATCAAGTTTACCGAAACCGGAACCGTGATAGTGCATGTGCAGTTGCTGGCCTCTGATGCAAAACAAGCGCATTTGCACTTTAGTGTTATTGATACCGGCATTGGCTTGAGTAAAGAGGAACAAAATCACTTGTTCAGCGCTTTCAATCAAGCCGATAACTCAACCACCCGCCTGTATGGCGGTACTGGACTGGGGCTGACCATCAGCAAGGATCTGGTTGAAGCCATGGGCGGCACAATCGGCATCGAAAGTCGTTTGGGGGTTGGCAGTACCTTTTATTTCACGGTTGCCTTGGGCCTATCGACCGTAAGCAAGCCCAATCCGCCACTTTCACAAACCATTACGCTGAACAAGTATTCAGTACTGAAAAATGCGTATCTGCTATTGGTGGAAGATAATCTCATTAATCAGGAGTTGATGCTGGAAATGCTGAGTAATAACGGCATGCGGGTTGATCTAGCCACCAATGGCGCCGACGCCGTTGCGATGGTTGGCAAGAACAACTATTCAGCGGTGCTAATGGACTGCCTGATGCCAGTGATGGATGGTTATGAAGCCAGCCGACTCATTCGTACCGATACTCGTTTTGCTGATCTACCGATTATTGCCATGACCGCCAACGTGATGGCTGAAGATCGAAAACGTTGTCTAGCCAGCGGCATGAACGATCATATCGGCAAGCCGATTGAGTGGGATCAGTTTTTCCAGACGTTGGTGCGCTGGATCAAACCGCAAACAGCAGTTGGCTTGATTAAGACCAGCGAAAAAGTTGCCGAGGTTGATTTCGCGTTTCCTGTGTTGACGGGTGTTGATTCGGATAAGGTGAGACAACGGACAGGCAATAACGTTGCGTTGTATCGCAAGATACTGTCCCTATTTCGCATCCAGCACGCCGATGACATCGCGCTAATTAGAGCAGCCTATCAGGCAGGAGATAACGAAACGGCTATTCATCTTGCCCATAAGCTCACCGGCAGCGCCAGCTCGGTGGGAAGTGACCAGCTTTCTAATTTGGCGATCAATATAGAACAGGTGCTTAAGCAGCGTAATGACACAGCACTGGAGCCTCTGCTGGAAAAAACCGGCCCCGTTTTGACAAGACTGATCAATGAGATTGAACAAGTAGGGCGATGTGCCAATGCGTGAGTTCAGGTGCGAAAAGAGATGCTTGATACAAAAAGGATGCGATTTGCGGTAGATGTAATCTTGATGTGCATTCGTTGGTAGGCTACTTCCTAGTCAAAATGCAACTGGTACGGTTGATCGATTTTCGCCCGGCGGCGACAACCATACTTATTGACTTCGAGCCATTGAGTGATTTAAGTGCAATTATTCTATTGATATCATACTACCTGCTATTTTTCCATACGTATTTGGCACAATTGACTTGCTTGTGGCACTACCCTCATCATGAAAAATATCGAGTATGTAGTGAGGTGGGTTAACGCTATTTATATTGCATACCCAACAAAAAATAATTGACTGAACAATCTACATGTTTTCCGCAAACAATCCATGTTGAGACGGAAATCAATTTTTTGATACGTGTGTAACTTGGGGCGTTCATACCCAAAACTCAATTAACTAACCGTTAAATGAAATGCATTTTGATTTAAGCTGGGTAAACCACGTTGTTAGTGGTGTAGTGCAGATACCGTGAAGCTAGAGCTGCGCGATAGTCGCTGCAAAGCCAGCCCAAATAGGATTTGTGGCGCATTAGTTAGCCACGGACCTTATCTTGCTTTAACTCAGCTCTTGATCTTGTAGAGTGTGTAGTATTAAGTTTAAAAACAAGTGAGGAACATAATGAAAATACCACATTACGGGTTCATCTTTAAGTCAGTCGGCCAACCAGCCAAACACCAGATAATATGCTTTTTATTGCTGAGCTTTGCAGTTACGGCTTATGCCGCTTAAACAACCAAGCCGCAAGTACCTGTTGAAGGTCACCTAGTCGTTACAGGATCTGTCGCATTAAGCAATCTCATGACCTACTGGACTCAAACTTTTTCAGCGCGCAATCCATTAATTACTGTAACCATCGCCGATCCGGGCGGAAACGCAGGCATTGAGGCATTAGTCAACGGTACGACTGATGTAGCGCTGACAAGCACCCCAATAAGCCAAAAACAGAAGGAGGCATTTGAAGCTCGTTTCGGTTACACGCCTCATGTGATTCCGGTGGCTATGGATTCAGTCGCCGTCTATGTTAATGATTCAAATCCATTAACAAGTATCACACTTCAAAACCTTGATGCCGTATTTTCCAGTACTTACCGCTGTGGCGGACCGAAGCCTATTGAAACATGGAGGGCCTTGGGTGTAAAAGGCAAATTGGGACAGGAGCGGATCACCGTATATGGCCTTACTGTCGCTACAGGAGCCACCAGTCTGTATAGACAAACCGCTTTATGTGGAGGAGATTTTATTAAAGATTTTCAGGCATTGGCAGGACCGGAAGCCGTTGAGAATGCGCTTATATCGGATTCAGCCGGCATAGGATTTTTTAGCAGCGCAATGCGCTCGGCTGGCATTCATGCGCTTGCCATTGCACCGCATAAAAATGCTTTGGCTGTAGCTCCAACGCTGCGAGACAGGAGTCGAGTAGTCCCCAGAAGCGATAGTGCAT
>JBAZTN010000103.1:0-10516 GCA_041661895.1 Methylobacter sp.
CTTAATTGAGTTTGAGAAAAGGTGAGTGGACGAAATGGATCATGAATTAAAACAACGGTTAATTGGTGCAGTGGTCGTTACGGCGCTGTGTGCTATTTTTATCCCTATGCTGTTTGACGATCCTATAGATGATAGTGGTCAATTAGTGAGCGAGCTGAGTATTCCTGAACCCGTTAATTCTGGTGAAGGCATGGCCAGTAAATTACCAGCTAGTACCGATGAGGTTTTAACACAATCTGACTCAGAGTCTTTGGTCACTGAAACTGATGGCGATATCCTTGAGAGCACAGGCGCAGAAGAAGAGGATGTGCAACCCATCGATGAGTCCTCGGAAATTGACGTTGTAGAAGAGATTGCTTCCCCCGTTAAGACTACAAAACCTGAAAAGGTTCAGCTGAAATCGACGACTCCAAAATCTGTTAGTGAACAAGAGCTTGTGGATGCTGATGTTGTAGAAGAGGTTAAAAAACCTGTAAAAGCCACAAAACCTGAAAAGGTGCAGCCGAAATCGACGCTTCCAAAACCTGTTAGTACACCGAAACCTGTAGATGCTGCAGAAGCATTGAAAAAACCGGTAAAAGCGCCAAAACCTGAAAATATTCAGCCAAAACTTGTTAGCGCCCCGAAGCCTTTGGTTCCTGTTGTAGAAGCAGCAAAAAAAACAGTTAGTGCGCCGAAAGCGGAACCCTCAAAACCAGCGCCAGAACTGGTTCGCTGGTATATTCAAGCAGGCAGTTTTAGTCAAAAAGAAAATGCATTGTCTCTTTGGGAAAAATTGCGTCAGCAAGGTTTTCCGGTTTCTCTGGATACCATTCCATCAGAACAAGGCTCCACAGTATACCGTCTAAGAATAGGGCCGGAGCTGGACGGAAAAAGAGCTGCCGCGATGAAGTCGAAGCTGGATAAACAGAATATCAAGGCAATTCTGATTTCCGAATAATGCAATACGACCGAGTGAGCTAAACCAGCGAAGAATATGATTTGGATAGATTTTGCCATTATCGGGCTTATTTCTATTTCTTTAATAACTGGGCTGCTGAACGGGTTTATTAAGGAAGTTTTTTCGCTAGGGTTTTGGTTGCTGGCCGTCGGGGTTGGTTTGAGTTTTAGTCGTGATTTATCAGGTTTTCTGGTGTCAGTCATTAGCTCTCCGGCGGCCAGAATTGCGGCATCTTTTGTGATTTTATTTGTAGTCACGCTAACTCTTGGTGGTTTAATCAGCTTTCTATTGGGTGCGCTGGTTAAAAAAACGGGATTAACTTTTTCTGACCGTCTTGGCGGGTTGATTGTTGGAGTTGCTCGCGGGATGGTTGTTGTTACGGTCGTTGTAGTGCTGGCGGGATTTACATCTTTGCCAAAAGATGCTTGGTGGACAGAGTCAAAATTGATTCCACCTTTTCAGTTACTCGCAGTTTGGTTGCGAGATCATATTCCGTCAGGCATGGCGGAATTCGTTAATTATCGCTAATTTCTCTTAAAATCAGGTTAAAAAAATAATGTGTGGTATTGCTGCTATCGTTTCACATCAAACTGTCAATCAAGATTTATATGATGCTCTGACAGTTCTGCAACATAGGGGGCAGGATGCCGCAGGCATTGTGACTTGTGAAAATGGGCGTTTACATTTGCGCAAAGAAAATGGCTTGGCGCGCGATGTTTTTACCAATGCCCAGATGTTGAAATTGAAAGGCAACATGGGGATTGCCCATGTTCGCTACCCAACAGCAGGCTGCACCAGTTCTGCAGAAGCCCAGCCATTCTATGTGAATTCCCCTTTTGGCTTAACGCTCGCGCATAACGGCAATTTGACCAATACCGAAGAACTTAAAAAAGCCCTGTTCGTGGAAGATCAACGACATATCAATACCGATTCCGACTCTGAAGTGCTGCTGAATGTTTTTGCTCACGAATTACAAAGTTTAGGTAAATTGCATTTAAGCGTTGATGACGTTTTCCAGGCGGTATCCGGTGTTCACCGTCGCTGTCGCGGGGCTTATGCGGTTGTGATTATGATTGCAGGATTCGGGATTTTAGGCTTCAGGGATCCTCACGGCATCCGGCCTATCGTGTTTGGCGAAAGAAAGACCGAGCAAGGCTCGGAATTCATGATCGCATCCGAAAGTGTTGCCCTGGATGTGCTCGGCTTTGATCTTATTAGAGACCTTGAGCCTGGAGAAGCCGTATTTGTCGAAGAGTCAGGTGCATTGCATACCAAGCAATGCGCCGAACAGATAGATCATTGCCCTTGTATTTTTGAGTACGTTTATTTTGCCCGGCCGGATTCAATTATTGATCATATTTCGGTCTACAAAGCGCGATTGCGCATGGGCGAGAAATTAGCAAAAAAAGTGCTCAGGGACTGGCCTGATCATGACATCGACGTGGTTATTCCCATCCCTGACACCAGCAGAACAGCGGCCTTGCAGATGGCAAATATTCTTGGTGTGAAGTACCGGGAAGGATTTATAAAAAACCGATACATTGGCAGAACTTTTATCATGCCCGGCCAGAAAATGAGGGAAAAATCGGTCAAGCAAAAGTTAAATGCCATCAGCCTTGAATTTGAAGGAAAGAATGTGCTGCTGGTTGATGATTCGATAGTCAGGGGCACAACGTCCGAACAGATTATTCAAATGGCCAGGGATGCAGGCGCTAAGAAAGTTTACTTTGCCTCTGCAGCGCCGCCAGTTCGATACCCCAATGTTTATGGCATTGACATGCCGGCTGCGCATGAATTGATTGCCCATAATCGTACTGAAGACGAGGTACGGGTAGCCATAGGTGCTGACCGGGTGATTTATCAGGAGCTGGATGACCTGATTGAAGCAGTCCGTAAAGGTAATCCTGACATTAAGCATTTCGATACTTCATGCTTTAGTAATGAATATATTACCGGCGATATTGATGAGGCGTATCTGGAACGCACTGAGGTTTTACGTAACGACAGTGCGCAAGCAGCAAGGAGTTCGGCTAACTCCATTATTGAAATGCAGAACTGTGATTAAGGTTTTCGATATTCAATGTACAAGAAACACTCTTTTTAGCAAATAAATACGTTTAATAAGCAAATGAAAGATATTAACTGGAACGACTATTCTCTGGAAACTCAGGCAATAAGGGCTGGACACAAGCGTACTCACGAAGATGAGCACAGTATGCCGATTTTTGCCACCTCCAGTTATGTTTTTAGGAGTGCTGAAGAGGCTTCGTTGCGGTTTACCGGGCAAAAACCGGGCAATATCTACTCCCGTTTCACCAATCCAACAGTTAACGCCTTTCAGGAAAGACTGGCGCTGATGGAGAAAGGCGAGCGCTGTCTGGCGTTTTCCTCCGGAATGGCGGCCATTATGGCGGTTGGTATGGGGCTGCTTAAGGCCGGTGATCATGTCGTCTGTTCACGCAGTGTATTTGGCAATACCGTATTGATGTTCCAGAACTATTTCGGCAAATTCGGCGTTGAAACTGATTTTGTTGATTTAACCGATGCAGCGGCTTGGGAAGCGGCCATTAAACCGAATACCCGGTTTTTGTTTCTGGAAACGCCGTCCAACCCATTGATTGAAATTGCTGATATTGCTGTACTTGCCGACATTGCTCATAAACACGGTTGCTTGCTGATAGTCGATAATGTTTTTTGTACGCCTGTCTTACAAAAGCCTCTGGAATTAGGTGCTGATATTGTCGTACATTCGGCAACCAAATATATAGATGGGCAGGGGCGATGCGTCGGCGGGGCGGTAGTTGCTACCGACGACATCATAGAAAAGTATATTTACCCGTACCTGCGCACCGGCGGCTCAACAATGAGTCCCTTTAATGCATGGGTGTTTTTGTCCGGCCTGGAAACACTGGCAGTAAGAATGAAAGCTCACTGCGATAATGCTTTTGAACTGGCCAAGTGGCTGGAACAGCAGGCCGGTATTGCAAAAGTTCACTATCCCGGTTTGCAATCGCATGCACAACATGAATTGGCCAAGCGTCAGCAAAGCCATTTCGGCGGCGTAGTCAGCTTTGAATTGAACGGCGGCAAGGAATATGCCTGGAAATTGATCGATGCAACCCAGATGCTATCGATTACTGCCAATCTGGGCGATGTTAAGACGACTATAACGCATCCGGCATCGACCACTCATGGTCGACTAACGCCAGAAGTTCGCGCCGCAGCCGGCATCAAGGATGGATTGGTCAGGGTTTCAGTGGGCCTCGAAAATATTGATGATATTAAAAACGATCTTTTAAGAGGTCTGGAAAACTAGGCATGAGGGGCCGTATTTAGATGATACGGCAGCCCAGGTTATACGAGAAAAACCTACTAAGTTGGGGTAATGTATCAGGGGATGATAGCCCCTTGATCGGCCTGCAGGTCAGGGCCGCCTTTATTAATCGGCTTTTTATTGCCAGTCTTGTCAATGCTGACAAAAGTAATATTGGTTTCAAAAACCTGGGCAATACTGCCAGTGTCACGATCTTCGGTTGCCGATGTGTTACCGAGCCTGATCAGGCTTGATTCAAACTTCAAGATAGAACCGAGCTTGATACTCTGTTTAAAAACGACATTATCAAGTCCAATCGTGACAAATTCATGGCCCGGAAACTGGAGATTGGCTGCGATATAGCCAATTTCATCAATCCACTGCAACAGATTGCCACCGAATAAATAACCGTAATGATTTAAATGCTGGGGTAAAACCAGTTTGTAGTGATCCATCGGATGCCTCGTGTTTGTATGAATGTCTGTTTAGTTGTTGATGGGTATTTAACAGATGACAGCGTTTAATGCGAGAAAATCAGGCTGCTGACAATAAGGCATCCAGCTTCTTTTGTTGCTCTAACGCATAGAGATCGTCAAATCCGCCGACATGATAATCTCCGATATAGATTTGAGGCACGGTACGTCGGTTTGTTTTACGCATCAATTCCTCCCTTAAGCCGGGTTCGGAATCAACATTAAGCTCGGTGTAATGAGCGCCTTTTTTGTCGAGCAGGCGTTTGGCCATTATGCAATAAGGACAAATATTGGTGGTGTAGATCAGTATTTCAGGCATGTTTTATTAATGGTTGCTAATATATGGTCATGCATTTTATTCGGTATTGCATTGTTGTTCAATGCCGATGGCCAGCGATAAATATTTGATGAGTTCCCAGGCGGCCTCCTGCAGGTTTCTGCCAAACGAGACAACCCCGTCCTCATGTCCCAGCATAGTAAATAGCGAGGTCTGCGTTAATTCGCCGGATTGGAATAATCGCTCAACAGCCGTAGCCATTTCGACAGTTCCGTAGGAAATATTCGCTGTAATGTGGGGTAGTCTAAGCGCTGCAGTCTGGTTCCAGATTTCAGGGCTGTGTGCGTGAATAACAGCCTGTATATTGCTGTCATGCGCATAAACGCTGGCATGCGTCAGTGATTCAGAAGAGGGTTTGCACAGTCCGTGGGATTGGATTAGGTTTCTAGAGGGATCTGCCTTGACGATAAGGCAGTAATGTTCGGGGCTCAGTTGTTCAAAATGCCCGGTTTGAGTGCCGCTGATAATAAATTGAGTGCTGTCAGGTGCCAGTCTTTGGCTGATATTGCCGAATCCGATGTTATCGTATCTTTCAGGACTTTGCCCTATAAGGCCAAGCCGAAAAACAATAGTGCGCCATGCATTGATTTCTGTAAATGAGAATGGGTGACCGAGCATCTGTCGTGTGTGATGCAATTGATACTTTATGATACCTTCTTGTTCTTTCATTTCGGCTGTGTTTTAAATGGTGCGATTAATAGAGTGAATGGTTAGTTGTTTAGTCAATAACACTATATAAATATAGGGGTTATCTAAACGGCGATACAGTATAGTTTAGAAAAATAAAATACAGATAAAATGCAGAGTGTTATAAAATTAACGGTTATCAAATTTGAAGGCCGATTTTGCCGTGACCGCTTCCGGCGGTCGTCGGCATTTTCTCCATTCATGGAGGTCATCGGTATATATAAAAATAGTGGCTTAACTTATGAGATGTCCGTTTTGTGGGGCACAAGATACGCGGGTTCTTGATTCCAGATTGGCAAATGAAGGTGATCAGGTTCGCCGTCGTCGTGAGTGTAACGTTTGTAAGGAACGATTTACTACTCACGAGGTGGCTGAATTAACGCTGCCCCGCATTGTTAAGCGAGACGGGATTAGCGAGCCTTTCGAGGAAAATAAACTACGTTCGGGCATGCTCAGAGCGTTGGAAAAACGGCCTGTAAGCAGTGATGATATTGAAGCCGCAATCAATCGAATAAAAAAGGATTTGCGGGCGTTGGGTGAGCGGGAAATACCGGCGCAAGAGCTGGGCGAAAAAGTCATGAAAGAATTAAGTTTACTGGATCATGTAGCTTTTGTGCGCTTTGCCTCGGTTTATCGCAGTTTTCAGGATGTCAGTGAATTCACCGATATGATTGAACATTTACAGACGACTGCCACGGATGGTGGAAGTGTCGCAAGTGGTACGGAACCAATGCGACCGACTGCCACGGATGGCGGAAGTGTCGAAACCGATATGGAGTCGGTGCGACAAAAATGATATCAGCGCCACGCGATACTTATTATATGGCGCGAGCCATTCATTTGGCTAAAAAAGGTCGTTATACGACCGACCCGAATCCCCGTGTCGGCTGTGTTTTGGTCAGGAATGATGCAGTGATCGGTGAAGGCTGGCATGTTAAAGCCGGTTTGGGCCATGCGGAAGTTATAGCGTTAAAAAATGTACAGGATGCCAAAGGTGCAACGGCTTACGTTACCTTGGAACCCTGTAGTCATCATGGCAGAACGCCGCCGTGTTGTGATGCGCTGATAAAGGCCGGAGTAAGCAGAGTTGTTGTTGCCATGCAGGATCCCAATCCCCTAGTGTCCGGTAGTGGAGTGGAAAAGCTAAAAGCGGCAGGGATTAAAGTGACATGCGGCATATTGCAGGAAGATGCGCTGGCGTTAAATCACGGTTTTATCAAGCGAATGACCGAAAATCGTCCGTTTGTGCGCAGCAAGTTGGCGATGAGTCTGGATGGGCGCACTGCAATGGCATCGGGTGAAAGTAAGTGGATTACTTCAGATGCGGCCAGGGCTGATGTACACAGGTTAAGAGCCGAGAGTTCAGCGATTTTAACGGGAATTAATACTGTTTTGGCGGATGATCCTGCGCTTAATGCCCGTGTGGACTGGGATATAGAGCAACCGGTCAGGGTGGTGCTGGATACGCAGCTGAAAATGCCGGTTACCGCGCAGATGGGTAAGCTTCCTGGACGCAGCCTGATTTTGACCTGCTCACAGGATGAGCAAAAACAACATACCTTGCAACAAGCAGGTTTTGAAGTTTATCAGCTGGCAAGCAGCAATGGCCGGCTGGATCTGCATGAAGTCATGAGTTTCCTGGCGCAGCAGCAAATCAATGAGCTGTTGGTCGAGGCAGGTTCCATACTCAACGGGGCGTTGCTGGCTGAAGGTTTGGTTGATGAATGGGTGGTCTACATGGCTCCCTGTATTTTAGGCGATCAGGGGCGCGGATTATTTAACCTGCCGGGTTTACAGCAGATGGCTGATAAAAAGCAGTTAAAACTGCGCGATGTCAGGCAGATCGGATCGGATTTAAAATTAACTTATACTCCATTGTAGTGGCGAATTCGCCTAAAGCGCCTACTTTTGGGATTCGCCCCTACAACTAATACAAGGCATCCATGTTTACAGGCATAATATTGGCAGTGGGAAAAATATCGGCAATCGAGCGTAAATCAGGTGATTGCCGGTTAACAGTAGCAACCGGTAAATTGCCGCTTAATGATGTTGCGCTCGGAGACAGCATTGCTGTCAACGGTGTGTGTTTGACGGCTGTGGAATTGGGCGAAAACTATTTTTGTGCAGATGTTTCAAATGAAACCTTGTCCAGAACTATCTTAAATGCTGCGACCGTGGGTACGCCGGTTAATCTGGAGCTGGCTTTAACGCCATCAACCCGTCTGGGCGGGCATATTGTCAGTGGCCATGTCGATGGCATTGGCGTGGTAACTGAAAAGAAGGCGGACGGCCGCTCTTTCCGGTTTAAATTTAAAGCGCCTGATAATCTGGCTAAATACATCGCAGAAAAAGGCTCTATTTGTATTAATGGTATCAGCCTGACAGTAAACGAAGTCGATGGCGCAATCTTTAGCGTTAATATTGTGCCGCATACACTCAAAGAAACCACGCTGGGCGACGCTGTCACCGGAACTAAAGTCAATCTGGAGGCAGATTTGCTTGCGCGCTACCTGGAGCGGTTAATCAAGGGCGAATCGGCGGCTAAAAGTGACGGAAGTATCACAGAAGAATTATTGCAAAAAAGCGGTTTTTTTGGCTAATAGCCCGAAGGCAAAATGAATACAATTGAAGAAATAATAGAAGATTTACGACTAGGCAAAATGGTCATCATTATGGATGATGAAGACCGTGAAAATGAAGGCGATCTGGTGATGGCGGCTTCTTTCACGCGTCCTGAAGATGTTAATTTTATGGCGCGCTATGGACGCGGCCTGATTTGTTTGACCTTGACCAGTGACCGCTGTCAGCAGTTACGCTTGCCGTTGATGGTCAATGAAAACAAAACCGCTCATTCGACCAATTTCACAGTGTCCATCGAGGCGGCGACGGGTGTAACCACAGGTATTTCAGCAGCCGACCGGGCGCGTACCATCCAATGTGCGGTAGCGCCGAATGCCAAGGCCGATGATCTGGTACAGCCGGGGCATATATTTCCGTTAATGGCTCAATCCGGCGGCGTATTAAATCGTGCCGGCCATACCGAAGCGGGCTGTGATCTGGCGAGACTGGCAGGCGCAGAGCCTGCAGCAGTTATCGTTGAAATCCTCAATGAAGATGGTTCAATGGCAAGACTGCCTGATCTGGAAGTATTTGCCGAGCAACACAATCTTAAAGTCGGCACTATCGCTGATTTGATTCATTACCGCATCCAGCATGAAAATACCCTGGAGCGCATCAGCGAGTGTGTCTTTCCAACGGAGTTTGGTGATTTTCGGCTCTATGCTTATCAGGACAGAAATGACAATAACCTGCACCTCGCTCTGGTTATGGGACAGGTTTCCGGTGACGAGCCGATTTTGGTCAGAGTTCATGCGCGGAATTTGCTGGATGATTTGTTTGCGTCTAAGCGCAGTGATAGCAGCGTTTCAATACGTGAGGCCATGCAAAAAATAGCTGAAGAAGGGCGAGGGATTTTGGTGGTTATCAGGCAAAGTGAAGACAATAAGTCGCTGGCGGAATTGATACATCGTTATCAATTGGAAGATAACGGCGTTGATAGTCCAGCTCAGGCTGTGGATGTAGCGGATTGGCGCACGACAGGAACCGGCGCCCGAATACTGGCTGACTTAGGGGTGCATAAATTGAAAGTGCTGGGTCCTCACAAGAAGTATGTTGCACTGTCCGGTTTTGATTTGGAGGTGGCTGAGCACGTCGGCTGAGATGCTAATTGATGGAATCGTTTCAGAAAATAATGTTAGTAATTTAAGGTAGAGAAATAAAATGTCGACAATAAAAACCTTTGAAGGAAATTTACTCGTTCAAGGCGGAAAATTCTGCATCGTGGCCTCCCGGTTTAACAGTTTCATCGTTGAGCAATTGGAAGCTGGTGCGATTGATGCACTGGTGCGTCACGGTGCCAATAAAGCGGATATTCATCTGGTCAAAGCCCCCGGTGCGTTTGAATTGCCGATGGTGGTGCAGCGCATAGCGGCAACAAAAAAATATGATGCAATTATCGCATTAGGCGCGGTTATTCGCGGCGGTACACCGCATTTTGAATATGTCGCCGGAGAATGCGTTAAAGGCCTGGCTAGTGTTTCTTTGCAATACGATGTGCCGGTCAGTTTTGGTGTATTGACAGTTGACAGTATTGAGCAGGCGATAGAACGTGCGGGCACCAAAGCCGGTAATAAAGGCGCGGAAGCTGCAATGTCAGCGATCGAAATGGTGAGTTTATTTAGTAACCTGGAAATCTGATGAGTCAAGCGCGTACCAATGCCCGGAAAACTGCTGTGCAGGCACTGTATCAATGGCAGATGACAGGACAGAATCTCGCTGAGATTGAGCGGCAGTTTGTTGAAGAAGAGCGGCTGAAAGACGTCCAGAAAAGTTATTTTATTGAGCTGTTTTACGGCGTGCCTAAAAATTTGGATGCTATTGATCAGGCGTTGTCTGAATTTGTAGATCGTCCGGTTGATGCTATTGATCCGGTAGAAAGAGCGATTTTAAGAATAGGTGTTTACGAGTTGTTGCATCGACTGGATATGCCGTACAGGGTCGTTTTAAATGAGGGTATTAATCTCGCCAAGTACTTTGGCGCCGATGGCAGTCATAAATACGTTAACGGCATACTGGATAAAGTGGCGCAACAAAAAAGAGCGGTAGAAATCAAAGCCAGAACGGCGGGTGACAAGTAATTGTGCCGGTTTCGACCACCGCTCCGTTGTCTGAATTCGCCCTGATTCAGCGTTTCTTTACCAGGCAGC
>JBAZTN010000104.1:0-10461 GCA_041661895.1 Methylobacter sp.
TCAAGAATTGCGCCAGATAATGGGTGAGTTGGCAAGAAAACGTGCAATTGAGTATTTCTCTAGTGAGAGGATTACAGCCGCAATACTGCGTTTTTATGAAACCTTGCTGACTCGACAGTAAATGCATTGGTAACCTTACGTATTAGGTAACATGGACACAGAAGTAACAAAATCAATACTGGTCACCGGGGCGAACGGCTTTGTCGGCAAGTCACTATGTGAGGAGATGCTTCGCCAAGGTCGGCATGTCAGGGCAGCTACGCGCTCACCTTGCCAATTGTCTACTAAGGTAAAATCGGTGATTGTCGGAGCAATAGATGGTGAGACAAATTGGTCCGAAGCCTTGCAGGATGTGGATGTCGTCATTCACCTTGCCGCGCGCGTGCATGTCATGCGTGATACCGTCGCCGACCCGCTGACGGAATTTCTCAAGATCAATCTGCATGGTACGGAGAATTTGGCAAGACAGGCAGCGCATGCGGGCGTTAAACGGCTAGTCTACGTGAGCTCCATAAAAGTAAATGGTGAGCGAACCACTCTGCCATTTACGGAATCGGACGAACCCAACCCACAAGATCCATATGGAGTTTCCAAGTACAAAGCCGAGTTGGCTTTGTATCGAGTTGCAGCAGAAACGGGTCTGGAAATAGTAATTGTCCGTCCACCTCTGGTTTATGGCGCTGGAGTGAAGGGTAACTTTGCTCAGTTGATCAAGGTGCTCGCCAAGGGAATTCCCCTGCCATTGGCCTCGGTGCATAATCTGCGCAGTTTTGTTGCATTGGATAATTTGGTCGATTTGATCGTAACCTGTATTGATCATCCGGCAGCAGCTAATCAGACTTTTTTGGCCGGGGATGGTGAGGATCTGTCTACTACCGAATTGTTGCAACGCTTGGGCAAAGTGTTGGGTAAGCCAGCCAAACTGTTTTCCGTTCCTACCTGGATGCTGAGAATTGGCGCTACATTGTTGGGTAAGGGTGATATGGCGCAGCGTTTGTGTGGTTCGCTTCAAGTCGATATTAGCAAGGCGATTGATCTGCTGGGCTGGCAGCCTCCTGTGAGCGTGGATGATGCTTTGAAAAAAATGACAACAGATTTTTTGGAATAAAATAAGCTGTTTAATATCGGTGATATTAATTTAAGTGATTTATAACCCATTTACTCCGGGTTTTTTCCGCAAGGAGAGACATTAGTAAACCCGAGAAATAACTATAGGGAGTCTCGGCTTCAATTTCAGGAATGTGTGTACATGAATGTTTGGTGGTTTTTTTTGCTGGCCGGTATTGCATCTTGGGCACTAACCGGCTTTTTGCGTCGATATGCCCTAGCGAAGAGCTTAATCGACATCCCTAATGAGCGTAGTTCGCATTCAGTGCCAACACCTCGCGGCGGCGGCATCGCTATTGTGGTTTCGTTTTTGGCTATTCTGCCAGTTCTAAATTGGTTTGATCTTCTTTCTAGTCACGTGCTATTGGCCTTGTGGGGTGCTGGATGTGCCGTTGCAGTAACCGGTTTTTTGGATGACCATGGGCATATTGCTGCACGCTGGCGCTTATTGGTACATTTTGGTGCAGCGTCTTGGGGGCTTTATTGGCTGGGTGGTTTCCCTTCGCTGACGGTTTTTGGGTATTTGATAGATTTGGGGTGGCTTGGGTATGTGTGTGCGGCGGTTTATATAGTCTGGTTGCTTAATCTGTATAATTTTATGGATGGTATTGATGGCCTTGCAAGCATTGAAGCGATTACGGTCTGTTGTGGTGGTGCTTTAATGGTATGGCTTGTTGCGCCGGATTTAACAGTTTGGATGTTGCCTACTCTGCTAGCTACAGCTGTTTCTGGATTCCTTTTATGGAATTTTCCCCCTGCACGTATTTTTATGGGGGACGCGGGCAGTGGATTTTTAGGTATTATGCTGGCACTGCTTTCTGTGCAATCGGCGTGGATTGCACCACAGCTAATATGGGTCTGGCTGATTCTGTTGGGTGTGTTTGTTGTTGATGCAACCATTACCTTGTGTCGCCGCGTATTGCGTGGAGAGAAATTTTATGAAGCGCATCGCAGTCACGCGTATCAATATGCAGCTCGCACCTTAGGTGCTCATCGTCCCGTGACATTGGCAGTATGTGCGATTAATATTTTATGGCTGTTTCCTGTTGCAGGTTTGGTTGCGTTGGAGAAATTGGACGGCATTTTGGGTGTTGCGGCGGCGTACTTACCGTTATTTGTTTTGGCGTTTCGTTACAAAGCCGGTGATCGACAGGCGCAAGACAGCTAATCAAGTGTAATTGTTGAATTGAGTATAATAAAATTAGTTTTTAATGAAAGTTTGGATAGAAAAACAGGGATAATTCATGAGATCACGATTAGCGCACTGGTTTATTGGTCTTCCACGGCAGAAGAAGTCATTTATTCTAATCAGTGCTGATGTGTTTTTTGCTGTGTTTGCTCTTTGGGCAGCTTTTTCTTTACGCTGGGGAGAACTGTATATTCCTAATGGCGATGAGTGGTATTTGTTTGCTGCGGCCCCTGTCATCGCAGTGCCGATTTTTGTTAAGTTGGGTTTGTACCGTGCGATTATTCGTTATATAGAGGTCAGGGCGTTATGGACCATTATTCAGGCGATTACGCTTTATGCGTTGGTTTTTGCGTTTGTGTTGCATGAGTCCGGCATCATGGGCGTTCCCCGGACGGTGTTGCCGCTAAACTGGTTGAATATGATGCTGCTGGTCGGCAGCAGTCGTTTTTTTGCGCGCTGGTGGTTGGTAGGGATTGATTCTCACTTAAGCGGAGATCGAAATGCAGCAGAGTGCTGTAAGAAAAATGTAGTGCTTTATGGTGCTGGCAGTGCTGGGGTGCAGCTTGCTTCCGCATTAGGGCACGGACGTGAATTCAGGCCAGTTGCTTTTATCGATGATGATTCATCGTTACATAAGCAAAAGGTTAACGGGTTACGGATTTATCCGCTCAGTTCTTTGAGCTATTTGATAGAACGGCACCAGGTTTCGGATATTCTGCTGGCTGTTCCATCGGCCAGTCGAGCGCGCAGACATGAAATTATTCGTTTGTTAGAGCCCTACTCTGTTCATGTCAGGACTATGCCGGGATTGTCTGATATTGCTCAAGGCAAGGTTACTTTTGATGTATTACAGGAAGTTGATATCGCTGATCTTTTGGGGCGCGACCCGGTAGCACCTAATCAATCTCTTCTTCATGCCAATATTGCCGGAAAAGTGGTGATGGTGACCGGGGCTGGCGGCTCTATCGGTTCTGAACTCTGTCGCCAGATTATTCAGTTGCAGCCAAATGCACTGATTTTATTTGAATTAAGTGAATTCGCGCTTTATGCCATAGAAAAAGAGTTGAATTATCTTTTAACCAAAACAAAAGACGCTCAAGAAATAGGAATTATTTCTGTACTGGGTTCTGTTGCAAACGCTGATCGTATCGAAAAGGTATGCAATACGTTTAATGTGCAAACGATCTACCACGCGGCAGCTTATAAGCATGTACCCATGGTGGAGAAAAACCCCGGGGAAGCTATCTGGAATAATGTCTTTGGAACACTTCGTACAGCAAGGGCGGCGATAAAGGCAAAAGTTGAAACTTTTGTGCTTATTTCAACCGATAAAGCCGTCAGGCCAACCAATACGATGGGTGCAACTAAACGGTTTGCTGAATTAATTTTACAAGCGTTAAGCCTGGATGCCGAAAATAAACATTCAACACGTTTTACCATGGTGAGGTTTGGCAATGTATTAGGTTCTTCAGGATCTGTGGTGCCGTTATTTAGAGAGCAGATCGCAAGAGGCGGGCCGGTAACGGTTACCGATGAAAGAATTATTCGCTATTTTATGACCATACCTGAAGCAGCACAGCTTGTTATTCAGGCTGGCGCAATGGGTCAGGGCGGAGATGTGTTTGTGCTGGATATGGGGGAGCCCATTCGCATTCTTGATCTAGCAAAAAGAATGATTCACTTGAGCGGTTTGGAAATAAAAGATGAAGATCATCCTGCGGGCGAGATTGAGATTAGCTTTACCGGTTTGAGGCCAGGAGAGAAGCTTTATGAGGAGCTTTTGATTGGTGACAATGTTTCAGAAACCAGTCATGCAAGAATTATGCGGGCACAAGAGCGGGTTATTCCTTGGACTGAGCTGGAAAATCTGCTGGCGACATTGGAACTAGCAACGAAAAATGATAATTTTGAGCTGGTTAGAAGTATTTTTATGGCTGCTGTTTCCGGTTTCGTGCCGCAGTGCGAAATTGGGGATTTGTTGTGGAAAGAAGATAAGAGGCTTGCTAATAAATGAGTTAAATAGTTAAGGGAATTGAATATCATTTACTATGTAAAGATATGCCTACTGTTCTATTTGCAGTTGGTTATTCAAGGTAAATGGGGAGTAATAGTCGTTTCCGCAATAAACTTCCTGAAGCATACAAGTCCATTATTCTAGATACGATTTGTGATAGAAGCTAAAAAAAGCCTGTCATTAGGTGAGTCTTCGGTTTTTGAAATAGTTTATACGGCCGCTGTCCACCAAGTTTCAATGCGTTGATTGCAAGAAAATTCAGACACCGATGCAGCTAATGAAGCTGCTTCAAAAATCCTTTCTGATTGTATTGAACTATAATTACGCACGCTGAAAATCTTGGAAGCGGAGCACCGCGTAGCGAAGATTTTTAGTCCGCAGAAGCGATAGTGCATGTGTTTTCACGAAGCGCTTTTTGCGTAGTGAAAATGCGGGCTTTCCGACATCGCGTCGAGTCATTGCGAGAATGATGTTGGATGCCCCTTGCCGGGTATCCAACGAATGAAGCAGGATGGCTCTGGCCGCCGGAGGCATTGGCTGCCGCGTAATTTTTGCCGCTTGCTTGGGCTGGGATGCCCAAAACAAGCTTTCGCAAAAATAGCGGCACTTTCAACACACCTACAGAGCTTAATATTAGCTGCTTCTTATGGGGGTGTTTATTTAGGGTTTGACGCATTTGCCGTTTCAAGATAATATTAGCGGTTATGTTAGATCGTTTACCCGAATATATAGACCCTTTGCACCTGGCTGATACGCGTGGTGAGTTGAAGGGGCAAATACCTTTAAGTAACCTGGATCGTTTGGCGGATATACTGTTCAACGATGAAGGTACTATTTCTGTGGATCTTTTTTTTGGCAGGGAAGGGAGATTAGCCAAAATTGAGGGTAAAATAGAAACAGTTTTGCAGCTTAAATGTCAAAATTGCTTGGAGGCTGTGGAATGGCCTGTCAGTAATGAAGTCAAGCTAGGGATTGTTACATCAATAGATCAAGTCAATAGATTGCCAGAAGATTATGAACCATTGTTAGTTGAGGAAGGAAAAATCCCTTTAAAGGGAATTGTAGAGGATGAGTTGTTGCTCGTTATACCTGCATTTCCAAAACATCAGCATAACTGTTTAGCTCCTAATTTAGACAATAAAAAAGCAGATTCATTATTGAATAACGAGCAGTCACCTAAAGAAAACCCTTTTTCCATCTTAGCCAAGCTTAAAAACATTGGAGATTTATAATGGCAGTACAAAAAAGTAAAGTAACACGTTCAAGACGTGGTCAACGTCGTTCACACGATGCCTTAACGGAAAGAGCATTGTCTCAGGATCCATTGACAGGTGAAACTCATTTACGTCACCACATGACTCCAGACGGTTTTTTTAAAGGTCGCCAAATCGTAACTACTGGCAGCGAAGATTAATAAATCTTCCCACCTTTATAAAATGATAATATGCCGAATCAGTTCTGATTCGGCTTTTTTTTAATAACTCCGGAGTCATTCGTAAGCGTGAGTTTAACAATTTCGATTGATGCAATGGGCGGGGATCACGGTCCTAAAGTTACCATTCCAGCTTCATTGGATTGTTTAAAAAACAATCCAGACTTAAAACTTATTTTAGTGGGTGATGAAACTGTTCTTAAGCAACAGTTGACGCAAGCTTTAGTCGATTACAAAGACAGGCTCACTATTCAGCACGCATCTCAGTGCATTGAAATGGATGAGTCTCCGTCCAAAGCATTAAAAAACAAAAAAGACTCGTCAATGCGGGTTGCCATCAATCTGGTTCTTAATGGACAAGCTGATGCCTGTGTTAGCGCCGGCAATACTGGTGCATTAATGGCTACTGCGCGTTTTGTGTTGAAAATGATTCCGGGTATTGATCGTCCTGCTATTATCTCCACGTTACCGTCGATTTATGGACATACCCATGCCCTTGATTTAGGTGCCAACGTAGATTGCACTGCAGAACATCTTTTTCAATTTGCTGTGATGGGAGCTGAACTGGTTAAAGCGGTTGAGAATATTGATAATCCCAAAGTAGGCCTGTTAAATATCGGCGAAGAAGACATGAAAGGTAATGAGCAGGTTAAAGCGGCTGCAAAGTTACTGGAGAATTCGTCGCTAAATTATATCGGCTATGTGGAAGGGGATTCTTTGAATGCAGGCCATATAAAGGTTGACTTGATTGTTGCTGATGGATTTGTCGGCAATATCGCGCTCAAATCCATTGAAGGTGCAGCAAAAATGATAGGCACCGCACTAAAAGAAGCTTTTGGCAAAAACAGTTTTACTAAACTGGCAGGATTGCTGGCCTATCCGGTACTTAAATCATTTAAAAAGCGCATAGATCCACGGCTTTACAATGGCGCAAGCTTTTTAGGTCTGCGTGGACTGGTCATTAAAAGCCACGGTGGCGCAGATGTACTGGCTTTTAAAACCGCCATTCATCTTGCCGAAATTGAAGTTAAAAAAGATGTCATTAGAAAAATAAGCGAGCAAGTTGAAAAAACTTTAGCTCTGAGAGAAAGCGCATGACTCGTTATTCAAGAATAATCGGTACCGGCGGATATCTGCCGGAAGAAATTCGCACAAATGAGCAAATTTCACAAACTGTTGATACATCCGATAGCTGGATTTATGAGCGGACAGGCATTAAAAGCCGTCGAATCGCAGGGCCTAATGAAACAGCCTCAAGCATGGCCGAAATCGCCGCAAGGCAGGCCATTGATGCAGCACAAATTGCTCCAGAAGAAATCGACTTGATCATTGTTGCAACCGGGACTCCTGATCGCGTCTATCCTAGCACCGGCTGTTTGCTACAGCAGCGTTTAGGCATTAAAAACTGCGTGGCATTTGACGTGCAGGCGGCTTGCTCGGGTTCCATTTTCGCTATGAGCATCGCAGATCAATACATAAAAACAGGCGCAGCCAAGACAGTTCTGGTTGTAGGCTCTGAAATTTGTTCACGCGTTGTCGACTGGACGGATCGAGGTACCTGTATTTTATTTGGCGATGGGGCAGGGGCTATATTACTGAGCGCGTCAGATGAGGCCGGTATTTTATCAACGCATATCCATTCCGATGGTGAATATGAAGACCTGCTGTATTGCCCGAATCCACAGGCAGCAACTGATGCGAATAAGCACGAGCCGGGCTACATTAGCATGCGCGGTAACGAAGTCTTTAAGGTGGCTGTTAATACGCTGGGCCGAATAGTTGATGAAACCTTGGCTGCAAATGATATGCAGCAATGTCATGTTGACTGGCTGGTTCCTCATCAAGCGAATACACGGATTATTGCAGCAACGGCAAAAAAATTAAAAATGTCCATGGACCATGTTATTTTGACCCTTGAGAATCAGGGCAATACCTCCTCCGCGTCTGTGCTTCTTGCATTAAATGAAGGGATTCGTGATGGCCGTATTCAACGCGGACAAGTAGTCTTACTTGAAGCATTTGGAGCAGGGTTCACCTGGGGTTCTGCATTAATTAAATACTAAAAATGTATTGAAATGAATAACCAAACTTATAATTTAGCTTTTGTTTTTCCCGGCCAGGGATCCCAATCTGTTGGCATGTTAACAGATCTTGCTGCCAGCTATCCGGAAGTGAGGCATACATTTGAACGCGCTTCTGATGTGCTGGGCAAGGATCTATGGTCTATTGTCGCAAAAGGCCCGGAAGACGAGCTCAATCAAACGCATAATACACAGCCAGCAATGTTGGCCGCCGGTGTTGCTGTATGGGAAGTCTGGTGTAAACACAGTAATATCCGTCCATCCTGGGTCGCAGGACACAGCTTAGGTGAATATACGGCCCTGGTTTGTTCAGAGGCCATGTCGTTTGAAGATGGCATTAAACTGGTTGCAGCAAGGGGTCGGCTGATGCAGGAAGCTGTGCCTTCCGGGGTTGGTGCAATGGCGGCAATTTTGGGTCTTGAGGATCATCAGGTTGTTAAAGTATGTGCTGACGCGGCTGGAAATGAAGTGGTTGCTGCAGTCAACTTTAATTCGCCAGGGCAGGTGGTCATTGCCGGTAACGTTGCCGCTGTTGAAAGAGCGATGGCTGCTGCAAAAGAAGCTGGGGCTAAGCGGGCGGTACTGTTGCCTGTTAGCGTTCCTTCTCACTGTGCACTGATGGAATCTGCGGCCGAAAAACTAAATGAGCAATTGCAAAATACTGTCATCGACATGCCAAAAATGACCCTGATTCATAATGTGGATGTCGCTGCACATAGCGCTCCGGAAGTCATCCGAAACGCATTAAAGGAACAATTATATAAACCTGTGCGGTGGTCGGACAGCATTAAATTTATGCATGACCAAGGCGTCACTCGTTTTGTTGAATGTGGTCCCGGCAAGGTATTAATCGGGCTCAACAAACGTATTGTTAAGGATGCCGAGCATATGACTATCTATGACCCAGAAACATTAAATAACGTATTGGAGCAACTACATGGCTAAGCAAATAGCTTTGGTAACAGGTGCGAGTCGAGGTATTGGCAAGGCAATCGCTGAAAGATTGGCTGAAGATGGTTTTTTTGTTGTCGGTACTGCGACGACAGATAGCGGTGCTGATTCAATTTCCAGCTATCTGGGCGAAAATGGCAAAGGCATTAAACTGGATGTTGCAGCTCCTGACTCTATCGAAGAAGTCATTAAAACCGTTAATGACGAATTCGGTGCCCCGGCAGTTCTGGTCAATAATGCTGGCATTACACGCGATAATCTGTTGATGCGAATGAAGGACGAGGAGTGGAATGACATCATCAACACTAATTTGACCTCGGTTTTTCGCATGAGCAAAGCGGTGCTGCGCGGCATGATGAAGGCCAAGACAGGCCGCATCATCAATATTTCATCAGTGGTTGGCGCTACCGGTAATGCAGGACAGGCAAATTACGCCGCAGCAAAGGCCGGAATGGTTGGTTTTGCCAAATCGATGGCTAAGGAAGTAGGTTCGCGCAATATTACTGTTAATACCGTAGCACCCGGTTTTATCGATACCGATATGACCAAAGAACTGAGTGATGATATTAAAAATACATTACTTTCATCCATACCGCTGGCTCGTTTAGGCCATGCCAAAGAAATTGCGCATGCTGTTTCATTTTTGGCTTCTGATGGCGCAGCCTATATCACAGGTGAAACCATTCATGTGAACGGCGGCATGTTTATGCCTTAATATTGTGACATTATTGCAATATCAAGTATAATTCCCCCGCCGTCTGGAAATTTCCGGAGACGGGATTTCAAATAAAATAAATAAATACTATTGTAAATATCGGATTAGACGCTGATTAATTTACATTGTTTGAGGATAATAATTATGAGTAACATTGAAGAACGAGTAAAAAAGATTGTAGCAGAGCAATTGGGTGTTAAGGAAGATATCGCTACTGATGCTTCATTTGTAGATGATCTTGGTGCTGATTCTCTGGATACAGTTGAACTCGTCATGGCTCTTGAAGAAGAATTCGAATGTGAAATTCCAGACGAAGAAGCTGAAAAAATTACAACTGTTCAGCAAGCTATCGATTACGTAGTAAAAAACAACGCATAAACTCTATTTTTAGTGGATGAACCCGGTTCATCCACTAAAAATTCTAGCCCCTTGTTCCCATCTTCACTTTTCTTACGGTAAATCAAATTGAGCAAACGTCGAGTTGTAATAACTGGATTAGGCGCTGTCACGCCTTTAGCTAACACTGTCTCGGAAACATGGGATGGTATTATTAATGGCAAAAGTGGCATTAGCCCAATTGATTCCTTCGACATTTCTCCTTTTGCCACCACTTTTGGCGGCGTCATAAGAGATTTTGATATTACCCAGTATATTCCTGAGAAAGATGCCAAACGCATGGATGGTTTCATCCATTACGGTATTGCAGCGGGTTCTCAGGCTATTGAAGATTCAGGTATTGAAGTTACTGAGGCTAATGCCGAACGTATCGGCGTTGCAATTGGATCGGGTATAGGCGGGATTACCGGGATTGAAGAATGCTATGCAACCTACGATAAAAGTGGCCCACGCCGTATCTCGCCATTTTTTGTACCTGGTAACATTACCAATATGATTTCAGGCAACCTTTCAATCAAATACGGATTAAAAGGGCCTAACTACGCCATTGTTACTGCCTGTTCTACAGGTACGCAC
>JBAZTN010000105.1:0-10443 GCA_041661895.1 Methylobacter sp.
GTCATTAGTTTTATCGATTTTATCTTCAGATCTTCCAGCATTAATGCGGCAATCGTGTATTCCCTTTCATCAGCAAGATGGCCCAAGTGGATATTAGCCTCAACGGTATCCATGCCCTGATCCTGCAAATTATAAGCCTGCAGTTTTTTCAACAAACCTATACCGCGCCCTTCCTGACGCAAATAAATCAATACGCCGCAGCCGGCTTCATCAATAAGCTGCATAGCCAAATCAAGTTGCTCGCCGCAATCGCAGCGCCTTGAACCTAATACATCGCCGGTAAAGCACTCGGAATGAATGCGCACCGGCACATTTTCTTTGCCCGTAACATCGCCTTTAACCAAGGCAACATGTTCCTTGTCATCAATGGTATTGCTGTAGTAATGCAGGATGAATTCACCATGCTTGGTAGGAATTGGCGTCTGTACCAGATTTTCTAATTGTGGCTTCACTTAAATAACTAATCCAAAAAATTCTTTATATTTTAACCAATTCAACGGCCACCCAGCTAAAAAGTTTTCTCCTGTCTTGCCGCGATAATTATCCAGCCTTTATTTCCTGGCCTCAATCAGCTTGATAATATCACCGCTATGCTCATCAACACGCACTGATGCAAAAGCGCAGGCTTTAACGTTCTTAACCGTATTTCTGTTAATATTTGCACCGAACAGCGATACAACGACGGGGTTAATCATGTTCATAATGCCGGCAATCACCGGATTTGAGCTCAACACATGCTCCAGCAATAAAACCTGTCCGCCCGGTTTGCATACCCGGTATAGCTCTTTCAAGCCTTTGACTGCCGAAGGCACCGAACAAAAAACAAAGGAGCCGATGACCGTGTCAAAACTATTATCTGCAAACGGTAGCGACTGAACATCCATCAATTCCAGTTCAACATTGGTATTTTTCCTGACCTTCTTGAGCGCCGCCTGTTTCAGCATCGCTTCACTAAAATCAATCGCAGTTATCCTGGCATCCTTGGGATAATAATCAAAGTTTTTGCCCGTCCCTACACCGACTTCAAGTATATGATGTCCATCAACCTTCGCCCACAACCTTTCCCGCCATTTTTTGAAAAACAAGCCCTCCATCATGGCTTCAAATCCATCAAAATACGGGGCGATCCGGTCATATCGTTTTTTTATTGCGGCACTATCTGTTTTCATAATGATCATGGGTGCTTAATCAGGTAATGCATATTACAGCGCATACTTAACTGCCATCAACAATAATGTAGGTGAATTCAACTCCGTAGTGCAATCCTGGCACTTATGCAGTCATTGATCCTTTGCACGAAAGCTACCCGGCCGGGGCCTGTTTTTGTCATTTGCCATGAAACACAAACGGAGTATGCTATTGTTTATACGGGTACTTATTTGTCAAAAGACAAGCTCCGTGTTTCTACTGTTAAGAAATAAGACTATGTCACTGGCGCCTTCGGGCAGGTTCGTAACCTTTTGGGGGAACAGATCATGCAGAAAATCACCTTGCAAATAAATCATACCTTGGCTCTTATCATCATCGGATTAGTTGCGGCCGGCTCGGCATATGCGGACAAGCCTTCATGGGGCGGCAGCGGCAAGGCCGAGAAACATGATCAGAAGGAACAACGCAAAAGTCAAAAAAGCCATGAACGGGATCGTAACGAAGGGGCGTATCGCTACAGGGATATGGATGACCGGAGGAGGATCGAGTACTTTGAAGACCGACACAGAACCATCGTCCATGACTACTATTTCGATCAATTTCTCTCCGGAAACTGCCCGCCAGGCCTTGCCAAGAAGCACAACGGCTGCATGCCTCCCGGACAGGCGCGGAAATGGGAGATAGGTCGGCCGCTTCCACGTGACGTGATCTACTATGACTTGCCGACATCAGTTCTCACGCAGCTAGGTCCACCGCAGGCTGGATACCGTTACGCCCGCGTGGCGACCGATATTCTACTGATCCAATTAGGCACAGGAATGGTCGTGGATGCAATTAGGAATCTCGGATGGCGTTAGTTGCCTTGAGCCGCCGCCAAAAGGAGTCATACGACGGCAGCGAGCGGAGCAAATTACCCACGTTTTCCATCCACATGGAGTTTTATGAACACGCTTAAAATACTTTTTGTGATTGTTACCGTCCTTGCAAGCGGCTTCTTACAAGCTGAACAGCCACAAGAGCAAGTCCTTGCCCCCGGCTACGGCAGCCTGGAATTCTCCGCGCCGGAACCGGGAACTTACACGCTTCCCGTACTGGGTGCTGCTGCCGACGGCGCAGTGCTTGATACGGAAGGCAAGGCGATCACTTTGCACAATCTGATGGGCGATAAAGTTGTCCTGCTCAGTTTTATCTATTCAACCTGTAGCGATGTAAGCGGCTGCCCGCTGGCAACTACGGTGCTCCAGAAAATCAAAAACCGCCTGAAACAGGAACCGGAACTGGCCAATAAACTGCGGCTGCTAACCTTAAGCTTCAATCCTGAGCACGACACGCCTGAAATGATGAAGAAATACGGACAGGAATTTCAGGACAAGGGCGTCGAATGGCGTTTTCTGACCACGCGCTCCGAGCAGGAATTGCAACCGATACTGGACCACTACAAGCAAAGCATCCAGAAGGTTTATGATAAAGAGGAAAAATTTACCGGCACATTCTCACACATCCTGCGCGTTTACCTGATCGACCAAAACAGGCAGTTGCGGAATATTTACAGCGTCTCCTTTTTACACCCCGACACGCTGATTAATGATGTTAAAACCCTGTTGCTGGCCGAGCCGAAACAAGCCGAGGCTCAGGTTGATGGGCTGAAAAACGCGGCGTTTGAAGGTGCTGGCGACAACAAATCGCAATATGAAGACAGCGCCTATGAAACCCACTCCATCGCGTTAACTGACCGCGCCGGACGACAGACCGATCTGCTGAAAACCGTTCGCAAGCCGCCATTGGGGCTTCCTCCCGTACCAGTACCGGCAAACAACCCGCTCACCAAACAAAAAATCAGCTTGGGCAGAAAGCTGTTTTATGACCGCCGCCTGTCGCTCAACAACACCTTTTCTTGCGCCATGTGCCATATCCCGGAACAGGGCTTTACCAGCAATGAAATGGCTACAGCCGTCGGCATTGAAGGCCGCACGGTTCGCCGCAACTCACCCACTTTGTACAATGTCGCATATTTAAACACGCTGTTTCATGACAGCCGTGAAACCACGCTGGAGCAGCAAATCTGGGGGCCTTTGCTGGCGCAGAACGAAATGGCCAATCCATCAATCGGTTACGTCATCGAAAAAATTAAAAACAGCGCCGACTACAACAAGCTGTTTCAAGGGGTGTTTCACAAAGAGCCGAGCATGGAAACCATCGGCATGGCGATTGCCAGCTACGAGCGAACACTAAACTCGGCCAATTCGGCTTTTGACCGCTGGTATTACAGAAAGCATAAAATGGCGCTAGACGATAAAGCCCGGCGCGGTTTTGAGCTATTTAACGGCAAAGCCAACTGTTCCGATTGCCACACCATTACCCCAAAATACGCCCTGTTTACCGATAATAACAACCACAACACAGGGATCGGTTATGCAGAGGCCATGGGGAAAACAGGTGAAAAACAACGGGTGCAGGTAGCGCCCGGCGTCTATGTTGATGTCGCAACCACACTAATCAATTCGGTGGCAGAAATAAAACCCAACGACCTCGGCCGCTATGAAGTCACGCAGAACCCTCAAGACCGCTGGAAATACAAAACCCCGTCCCTGCGCAATATCAGCCTGACCGCACCTTATATGCATAACGGCAGCCTTGAAACCTTGCAACAGGTCGTTGAATTCTACAATCGCGGCGGCATCCCTAATGAAAACCTTGATCCTTTAATCAAACCGTTAAACTTAACTACTCAGGAAATGGATGAGCTAACCGCTTTCTTGAAGTCGCTAACTGGCGATAACGTAAAGGAACTGGTTTCCGATGCCTTTGCCGCGCCGATTGAGGATGCCAAGTAACTGCTAATCTATAGGGGCGACCAGCCGGTCGCCCCCTTTATTTACAAATACCGCTGCTTAATGGCCTGCGCCAGTTGATGTACCGCCATCGCGTATTTGTCACTGTTGTTATATTTCTTAATCACCTTGAAATTAGGGTGCACATACCAGTATTCATTACCGCGATCTGTGCTCAGCGCAATAGTTGATCCGCCCTGATTGCCTCTGATTTGTTCCGCTACCGGTCCGTTGCTTTGCCAGCCGCTACTGGCAAAGTAATGCGCTACGCTGCCGATTGCATCATGCTGATGCCAAAGATCACGGTGTCCATCCTGGTTGAAATCAACCGCCAGCTTGCGAAAACTGCTCGGCATGAATTGACCCAAGCCCATTGCGCCAGCCCAGGAGCCAACCGGCTTAAAAGGCTCATAGCCTTCTTCGCGGGCCATCAGCAAAAAGTTTTCCAGTTCTTGCGTAAAAAATTTGGCTCGCCGTTGGGTATCGAACGCCAACGTGGTTAACGCATTGAACGTGCACGTTTTTCCGACATTGCGGCCGAAAAAAGTTTCCACGCCGATAATCGCAACAATATATTCAGGATCGACGCCATAAGTGGCGCTGGCTTTTTGAACGGCATCGGCATTGTTGCTCCAAAACTCTACGCCGTGGTTGATATGCGCCTCAGTGATAAATTGCTTGCGATAACGCGTCCAACTGCCTGGTTTTGACGGTGCCGGCTTGGCGCCGGGATGTTGAAAAGCACCACCTTCCAAGTTAATAACGGATTGCAAACGATTGGCTCGCGAAAACAAGCCGTTCAGATAGCTTTCCGAAAAGCCGTGCACATGCACCATGTGCTGAATAAAGTTATGGACAGGCTGGGAATTGGCGTAAATACCGGTTAAGGTGCCCGCCGAATAATCATGAGCACGATCAACTACCTTGCCAGTAACACGATACCCTGCATCGGGTTGAATTGCCGGTTCGCTGGCGCAGCCGGCAACCAGTAGCACCAAGGCTATTTTATATGAATGCTTATAAACTACTCTTTTCACGATTATCTCTGTTGTTTTTACTTTTAATAAACTGGATCTGCACTGAACAATCATGCTCTATTTCATCTGAATTTTTAAGCCTGCGCTACAAAAAAATACTTGATCACAATATTGTCCCATCAACTGGGCGGCTTTGCCGGACAGATCGACAAACTGCCTAGCCAGACGGTTGTCGGCGATAACGCTCAGTCCGACTTCGTTGTGCACCAAAACCATGTCGCAGGATAACTGCAACACTGCTTCCAATTCCTGCAAGATATCTGCCTCGGGGATTTGGTGGTAAAGCTGGTTGTTCAGCCACATTGACACGCATTCAATCAGCACCGGCTCCCGGCATTTTTGCAACACTTCAAGCAGCTTGACAGGTTCTTCAATGGTATTAAATAAGTCCTGTCGGCGTTGCTGATGAATATGGATACGCGCCTGCATCTCGTCATCAAAAAACTCGGTAGTCGCCAGATAGTAGGGCTTGCCGGTTGCCGCGTGCTCTAAGATATACGCTTCCGCCAACCGGGACTTACCGCTTTTTATTCCGCCTATAAACAGTGTTTTCATGACAGCAAGGCTCCCGCTGCCAAAAGGCCTAGAACTACCAGATTAATGCCTGTTTTCATTTGCAATGCCTGGGTTAATGCAGATCTATCGACCGGATTGGCGGGCAAGCCCAGTGTCGGCTTATGCTTTATCTGGCCGTGATAACTGGCAGCGCCGCCCAAGGCAACGCCCAAGGCACCGGCCATTGCCGCAATAGGATAGCCGGCATTGGGACTTTCCAGTTTATTGCCATCTTGCCATAAATACTGCCAGGCGCGCTGCTTGTCTTTTGCCAATGCAACAATCAGCAGCGCGGTCAGCCGTGCAGGAATGTAATTGGCTATGTCGTCCGCTATCGCCGCCATTTTGCCGAAATAAAAATAGCGTTCGGTTTTATAGGCAATCATCGAATCCATGGTATTGATGGCTTTATACATGGCAATCCCCGGCAGGCCGAACAGCAGCAGATAGAACAGCGGGGCGATAACGCCGTCACTGAGATTTTCCGCCCAGGTTTCCAGTCCGGCTTTGTAGATTTCGGTTTCGGTCATGTCTTTGGTATCGCGACTGACCAGATAGCTTAACGCCTGCCTGGGCTGCTCGGCAGTCAACAGGGAGGCAACACTCTCGTGCAGCATATCCATGGCCAGTCCGGTGGAGGCGAATATGGACAAAACCATCAGCGACAGCCAGCTCGGCAAGAAGTCGCAGAGATAAACCAGGGTGGCGCTGATCAATAGGGTCAATGCAATTAAGCCAACCACCAATAGCGCGCCGGGCAAAATCCGGTCGCTGTAAAAACGCCGTTCAAACGCATTAATAAAATTCCCCATCAATACCACTGGATGTTTGCAGGGGAATTCGCCAAAAACCATGTCAACAAGATACGCCAAAGCCGCCAATTCAAAAAACATCAGTCTGCCTGTAACGCTTGTAAAATGGCGGTTATATCCAGATTTTCCGCGACCATATCGGCAAAACCCTGTATTTCCGCTTCACGGTAATGCGCATAGGTATAGCCCTGATACTGCGGGTTGATGGCTTTAAAGTAACCGCTGCGGAACGCGTCATCATCAAAAATGCCATGCACATGGGTTCCGGAAAATAGGCCACCCTGATAATACAGCGGGTACTTTTCCATGCGTCCGCAGTGAATTTCATAGCCGCTGATTTCGGCATATGAAAACAGCGGGTACTGGCCGCGTGTGAGTATTTTTGGGTTTTGGTACAACACCGTATCGTCAATGAAACTCAAGCCTGTTTCCACAATCGCAGATTCATGTTCAATCGCATCAGGGTCGTGCAAACTCTGACACAGCATTTGATAGCCGCCGCAGATGCCGAACACCGGCTTGTTGAACTGCAAAATCCCCTCGAACAAGCCCTGATTTTTCAGCCATTGCAAATCGCGAATCACGGTTTTGCTGCCCGGCAACAGCACCATATCAAAGCTTTCCAGCGGGCGGTAGGCGTGGACCAGTTCGACATAAAGCTCGGGATCGCCCATCAACACATCGAGATCGTTATAATTGCTCAGGCCCGGATAGGCAATAACCGCAACGCGGATTTTGGCATCGTCCAAGCGTTGCTGGTAATTGCGCAACGACTGGGAATCTTCCATGTCGATATTCAGCGGCTTAAACGGCAGCACGCCTAAAACGGGAACACCAAAGCGCTCGGTAATAATCTTTTCGCCTTCGTCGAAAAAACGGCGGTCGCCGCGAAATTTGTTGATCACCACCCCGATCAGATTGCTGCGCATGATGGGATCCATCAGCTCCAGCGTGCCGTAAATCGATGCAAACACGCCGCCGCGCTCGATGTCCGCGACCAGAATGTTTTTAGTGTTGAAACTGTTGGCGACAAAGGTATTGGACAGATCCTTGTTCAGCAAATTCAGCTCGACCGGAGAGCCCGCGCCTTCCGCAACCACCAGATCATAGTCCTGATTCAGCAGGGAAAAGGCCTGCTTGACCTGCTCTTTTAGGTTGTCGATTTCAGCGTAATAGGCGGCAATCGACTGGTTTTGATAAACCAGTCCGTTAACAATCACCTGCACCGAACCGTTGCCATGCGATTTGAGCAGCACCGGGTTGAACAGGTAACTCGGTTCGACGCGCGCGGCTTCCGCCTGCAGACATTGCGCCCTGGAAATTTCCCTACCTTCTTTGGTGACCGCAGAATTATTGGAGACGTTTTGAGCCTTGAACGGGGCGACCTTCAGGCCCCGGTCGGCAAAAATCCGGCACAGGGCCATGACCAGCGTGGTTTTACCGGCATCTGAACTGGTGCCGAATACGGCTAATGGTTTCACAGACGGATCTCTTTTAATCTGCGGGCAAGCAGGGCTATGGACTGTTCTTCCTTGACTGCAAAGCGCACATGGCATTTATCCAGGCCTACAAAATTATCGCAGACGCGGATTAAAATCCGCGATGGTTCTAATAATGTTTGCAACTGATAACCGTCGTCTACAGGACGTAGGCGAGGGGCGCGAGCAGGAGCTTCGCCGCCGTTTGCCAAGCGCGCCAGCAGAAAATTGGCCTGCCCCGGATAAATCTTATCGAACAATCCGGAATCTTGCAGGACTTGATGCAGCAAGCCCCGTAAATGCGTGGTCTGCTGGCGGGTCTGTTCGATGAACCCAGTATTTGCCAGCGCCTGCTGCATATAGGCCATATCCAGACTGGATAACTTCCATGCCGGCTCAAGGCGTTGCAGTTCCTTTATCGCCGCGGTTGCCGCCAGAACAAAGCCGATGCGGATGCCGGCGCAACCGTAAAACTTGCTTAACGATTTGATCACATAAAGCTTATCGTAATGCGTTATGTGTTGTGCAACCGAGTCGGCCTCACAGAAGTCCAGGAACGATTCGTCAATAATAATGGTGCAGTCCGCCGCCTGCCATCTTGCCAGCAAGACCTGCAGTTCATAAAGCTGTCCGTCCGGCGTGGACGGATTTACAAAAATCACCGTGCTGTGTTCGGGAATATCCGCCATCAGATGATTGAACCGGTTGATACTATGCACATTGCAACCCAGCTCCCCGGCAATATGCGCATATTCGCCGTACAAAGGCGCATACAAGACCAGGTCTTCCGGCTGCAAACTTCGCAACAGGGCGAAGATGGCCGCGCTCGCGCCGTTGAACAGTTCAATGTCAATGCCCTCAGGCATTGGGTAGCGCTGATTGATCGCCTGTTTCAGCAAGCAGTAATCAGGGTCGGCATACGGCGTAAGCTGCACTTTTAGCAGGCAACTTAAATCGACCGCCTGCACCGGGTTGATGTTGGCCGAAAAATCCAAAACCTGGTCCGGCAGGCAGCCAAGACGCGTGGCAAACTGATAAATATTACCGCCGTGACTCATTTATAAATTGATGTATTCGACGTAAAGGTAATCGTCACTGCGACGCAGCTTATGCACGGAACCCGAATCAATCCGCAGTTGAAATGAATTGGCTAAAGGCAGATTCAAGGCGCGCGCCAGCAAGGCGCGGATGACGCCTGCATGGGTGATCACCAAAACCTTCTCTGCTTTTGTGGCTAACAAGTCTTGCCAAAAGCTGCCCGCACGCTGGCACAAGTCTTCAAAGTTTTCGCCTTTTGGCGGCGCGGCCGTCACAAAGTTATCAGTCCAATGCCGCAACACATCGGCGTCAATGTCGTCAAAACGCTTGCCTTCCCAATCGCCAAAATTAAGCTCCTGCAGGCGCGCATCGGTGGTCACCGTGTCTGAAAAGGTCTCAGCCAATTGCAGACAGCGCGTTAACGGGCTGCTGAATACCTTGCAGTCGTCATCGAACTCGGGCAGTTTGTCATGCAGGTTTGCCATCTCGTCGGGAAAACTGTTCGCCAGGGCAATATCGCTTTGCCCGTAACACATGCCCGGATCGGTAGCCGTTTGGGTATGACGAATTAAATAAATTTCCATATGGCACTCACGCTTAAATAAAAAATAGTCTCGGCGACCTGCTGGCTTGCGCCCAGGCAATCGCCGGTATAGCCGCCGATGCGGCGGTAAAAATAATGCCCCAGAAGCAGGGTCGCAATCAGTACCGGAATGATTGCCAATGCACATAAAGCCGGTAATAACGCCAACGGCAATAACGCGATGGCGGTAGCAAAAGCTAGCTCCTTAAAATTAGGTTTGTAAATTGCACCCAAAGCTTTGCTGTCATGCTCCCGCGCATAAATATAATGTTGCATCAGCAACAGCGGCGACAAGCGGCTCATGCTATGTCCGGCCAGCAAGACTAAAGGCACCGTGGAAACAGGCATTGCGCTGAGCAAACTGATCTTCAGCAACAGCATGAACAGCAGCCCGAGAACTCCATAAACCCCGATATGGGAATCCTTCATGATCTCCAGAATGCGCTGTTTGCTTGTGCCGCCGCCAAAACCGTCGCAGACATCGGCAAAGCCGTCTTCATGCAATGCGCCGGTCATCAAAATGCCGGCAATTATCGCCATGATCACCGCCGTAATCTGCGGCCAAAGCAAATCGGCCAGATAAAATACTAAAGCGCAGCAGCCGCCAACCAGCCAGCCGACTAACGGCAAATAAACGGCTGCCTGAGGCAGCTGCCTGTAATCCAGCGTTTGAGGATGGGGCAGGCGGGTATAAAAGCTGAGGGCTAACAGGAATAGTTTTAGATGGGGCATGGTTGTTTAATGATCAACCCCGGCCTCATCAAACGTAGCCATTTCATTTAAAAACACTACTGCCGATTGCAACAACGGATAGGCCAGAGCAATACCGGAACCCTCTCCCAAGCGTAATTCCATATTCAGCAAGGGTTTTGCATTGAAATGATGCAATAAAAGCTGATGACCCTGTTCGCTGGAAACATGGCTAAATATGCAATAATCCAGCACATGAGGATACAGCTT
>JBAZTN010000106.1:0-10352 GCA_041661895.1 Methylobacter sp.
CAAGAAGATCAAGACCAACACAGTCAAACGCTTTCACTATGATGATGTCGACGCCCTAAAACAGCAGCTGTATACGTACGCTTTGAATTATAATTTTAATCTCAAGCTACGTGCCATCGGACGCATATCGCCTTTTGAGGCTATCCGGCAATGGTTTCTACAAAAACCGGACATTTTTTCGACTGCCCCAGATCACTTGATTGTGGGACTAAACAATTAGGCTGGTAGGAAGTGCACCGTCCAACATCTAGATCACCCTGACAAAAAAATCTTCGATTTTTGCAGGTTATCTAGACGTTATGGGGGCATAGGGGACAGACCACGATTTTTTGTATCAATAAGGTGCTTAAGTCCGCTTCAATCGCCAATCTGTATAAACTCAACAGCAGTATTATTCGATTAAAGGGATTGATAAGCAGGAGATTATCGAGCTGGCAAAATACTTATTACCAGCTCGATCAGAGTGAATCAACGCTATAGTAGCTTGTTATAGCGTAACGACTTCATTGCCTTTGCCGATTAGTACGACATCGGCAGGGCGCATGGCAAAAATACCGACAGTGACCACGCCGACAATATTGTTGATGGTTTGTTCCAGCTTGATCGGCTCCATGATATCCAGATTATGCACGTCCAGAATATGGCAGTGATTATCGGTAACACAGTTTTCACGCCACACCGGCTGGCCGCCTAGTTTAACAATCTCTCTGGCCACATAACTTCTCGCCATAGGAATCACTTCAACCGGCAGAGGGAAAGCGCCTAACATATCTACGCATTTGGTTTCATCCGCAATGCAGACAAACTGTTTGCTGGCTGCGGCAATGATCTTTTCGCGTGTCAGCGCGCCGCCGCCGCCTTTAATCAGTTGTTTATGCGGATTAACCTCGTCCGCGCCATCTACATAAACATCAAGGGTGCCGACGGTGTTTAAGTCGAACACCGGAATACCTAGTTTTTTCAAGCGTTGGGTGCTCATCTCGGAACTGGAAACAGCACCTTCGATATCGGCTCTAAAATCAGCCAAAAAATCGATAAAGTGATTTACTGTAGAGCCTGTGCCCACACCGATAATGGCTACATCTTTAATATAGGGTAAAGCAGCTTGGGCAACTTTTTGTTTTAATTCATCTTGCGTCATTATGGCTCCCGTAATTCCAGTAAAAATAAGTAAATAATATGCAATAATATACCTTAGATAGCAGGATACCTCAGCTGATTTTTAAAAATGCCCAAAAAATATATAGAAAAAATCTTACGCGCCAAAGTTTACGATGTCGCGATAGAAACGCCACTGGATTTCGCCCCTTCATTATCAGAACGCCTGGCAAATACCGTTTATTTAAAACGGGAAGATTTGCAACCGGTTTTCTCGTTTAAATTACGCGGCGCCTATAACAAAATATCCTTGCTGACTGAGCAGGAAAAGGCGCACGGCGTGATTACCGCTTCTGCCGGCAATCATGCGCAGGGTGTCGCCTTATCGGCAAAAAAACTGGGCATCAAAGCTTTGATAGTAATGCCAAAAACCACACCAGAAATTAAAGTCCAATCCGTAAAGGCCAGAGGCGCGAAAACGGTTCTGTTCGGCGATTCCTATGATGAGGCTTATGCCCATGCCATGGAATTGGCAGCAGAAAAAGACATGGTTTTTATTCATCCTTATGACGATCCCGATGTCATTGCCGGACAAGGCACGGTTGCCATGGAAATTCTCAGGCAACAAACCGGAAATCTGGATGCGATTTTTGTGCCTGTCGGCGGCGGAGGCTTGATTGCTGGCATTGCCGCCTATGTGAAATTTGTGCGCCCGGAAATTAAAATCATTGGCGTGGAGCCGGATGATGCCGATTGCCTCAACCGTGCATTAAAAGCAAAGCGCAGGGTCATCATTAAACAGGTCGGTTTATTTGCTGATGGCGTTGCAGTCAAGCAAATTGGCGAAGAGCCTTTCCGTTTGGCGCAAAGGTATGTTGATGACGTGATTACCGTTAATACCGATGAAATTTGTGCGGCAATTAAAGATATTTTTGACGACACCCGCTCGATTGCGGAACCCGCCGGTGCATTAGCTGTTGCCGGATTAAAGAAATATGTAGAGCGGGAACAGATTACAGGGCAGACTTTGGTTGCCATTGACAGCGGCGCGAACATCAACTTCGACCGTTTGCGCTATGTGGCCGAGCGGGCACAAGTGGGCGAGTACCGGGAAATTCTAATGGCCGTCAGTATTCCTGAAATACCGGGCAGTTTTTTGAAATTTTGTAAGATGCTGGGCGGGCGCAGCATTACCGAATTCAATTACCGCTATTTTGACAAATCTCTTGCTCATGTTTTTGTTGGCATATCCAGCAGCGGTCTCGAATCGGATCGGGCCGCTGTAATCGAACAATTGCAGAAGCAGGGCTTTCAGGTCACCGATATGTCCGCCAATGAACTGGCCAAAGAGCATATCCGCTATATGGTGGGCGGCCATGCACCCTGTGAGCTCAACGAGATTATCTATAGCATTCAATTTCCTGAACGGCCAGGGGCGTTATTACGGTTTTTGACGGCACTGGATGGACGCTGGAATATCAGCTTGTTTCATTATCGCAATCACGGTGCGGCATTCGGAAAAGTGTTACTGGGACTGCAAATGCCAAAAGCAGAGCGAAAGGCATTTCAGCAATGTCTGGACGGTCTGGGCTTTTCCTATGAGGAACAAACGGACAACCCGGCATATCGATTGTTTTCAGGTGGCATGAAATAACACCATTAGGTTATCACTCTTTCACACGCAGATAATTTTTTACTCCAGAGAGAGAATAAACGCCCACTGCTGTTTGCTGACCGGCATAATCGATAATCGATTGCCGCGCCTTACCAGAGCAAGGTCTGCCAGCTCTTCTTTTTGCTTTAACTCTTTAAGGGTAATGGTGCGTGACAATGTTCTGACGTACTTAACGTCAACCATCATCCAGCGAGGATGCTCAGGATCGCTTTTCGGATCAAAATGCTTGTCATCAGGATCAAAAGCGAAAAAATCCGGATAGCCTTCCTTAACAACTTCCATAATGCCGACAATGCCAGGCTCATCGCAGTTGGAATGATAAAAGAAAATCTGGTCACCCAGCTTCATATCGTCCCGCATCATGTTCCTGGCCTGATAATTACGCACACCCTCCCAATGTTCGGTCTGATTAGGCCTGTTGCATAGATCATTAATCCCAAACGTGTCGGGTTCGGATTTCATTAGCCAGTAGTTCATGGGGATTTTTAATGTAGATAATGAAGTGTATCTCCCGCCTGCGCCGTAATGTGCTTTCGTCCTTGAACCGGAGGTTCAAGTGGGGACATGACCGGTAAATCAGGCTTCCCGTATAAAACGGGCATGCGCACCATTACTGGTTATCCGCCCCCGGGGTAAATACAGGTTCAGGAAACACCCAGCACACTCTCGAACGCTGCAGGAGATACAGGCTTATATTTTAGCGCGTTTACTTCTTTTCTAAAACGTTTTCTATTTTGAGGCCCATCTTTACCAGACATTCACTCAAGCTTTGGTTCAGCATGGCATTTTGACTTTTCATCAACTCTAACTCATGGGCCAAGTTAAGCGCAGCCATAACAGCAATTCTGTCTGCACCACTCACTTTTCCGGAGTCTCTCATTTTGCGCATTGTCTCATCGAGCTGCCTGGCTGAGTGAATCAAATCATCCTTTTCCTCAGGTATGCAGGCAATTTTGTATTCTTTACCCATAATGATAATGGATACTGGCTGGAGATTCTTGTTCATGTCCCGTGCTCCATCGCTTTTAAGCGAATAATCATGGCTTCAACTCGAGTTCTGGCTAAAGTGGTTTTTTCCAGCAATTTGGCTTTTTCTCTAACCAAAGCATCTTGCTTTGTTTTCAATGAATTGTTTTCATTTTTCACCGCTGTGTATTGCTCGATGAGCTGATCCAGCTTGTCTTCGAGATCTTTTAATTCTAAAGATTGATCTGTTTGTGTCATGTTGGTAACTAGGTTATTGCAAATAATCAGTAGTGTACTTTTGAAGGATTGTTCCTGAATAAAGACGAGTCAGTTACTCGGCGATTCATGCTAACAAATATTATCCAAATTTATGATCAATGGTAGCATAAGCGATATTTTTATTTTAGCGATAGTGAAATTATTATGTGGGACTTATGACTTATCAGGTAATCAATACAATTGTTGCACAAAGCGATGCTGAGCTCACGGCAGCCGAAGCTCATGGAATGGCGACGGGTATGTTATGCGTCAATGAACACGCGGATAGCGGACAATGGTTGACCGAGCTGTTTCGACATGCAACTCCGGTAATTGGTGAAAATAAAACAGCACTGGTACGTTTGTTCGAGGAAACTCAAAGTTTATTGATGAGTGACGAGTTCGAATTTGACTTATTTCTGCCGGAAGATGATGTCTTGCTGAGTGAGCAGGTTGTGGCATTAAGTCATTGGTGCCAAGGATTTTTATTGGGCGTGGGCTTTGCTAATTCCTCACCAGCCTGGTCGAAAGAAGTAATCGAAATATTGAAAGATATTGCCGAATTTACCAAGCTGGACGCGGAAGTAGAAGGTGAGGAAGATGAAAATGATTTTATGGAAATCACTGAATACCTGAGATCTGCTGTTTTATTGCTACGGGATGAGCTAGGCAGCGACACCCGCGGTACAATTCATTAAGTAACGACAGAATAATATGAAACAAAGTGAATTTAAAAAACGCCGTAAGCAATTAATGCAGCAAATCGGAAAAGGCAATATTGCTCTTATAGGCAGCGCGGCAATCCGGACGCGCAACCGGGATGTGGATTATCCATTCCGGCAGGATAGCGATTTTTATTATTTAACCGGCTTTAATGAGCCTGATTCGCTGGCTGTTTTTATTCCCGGACGCAAACAGGGTGAATACATTTTATTCTGCCGTGAATTCGACGAAAAAAAAGCCTTGTGGGAAGGCGCTCACGCAGGCCTTGAAGGCGCTACCGAGCATTATGAAGCCGATGACTCTTTCCCGATTGATGATCTGGATGACATTCTGCCGGGGCTGCTGGAAAACAAGAGCAAGGTTTTTTACCCGATGGGCCGCGATACCGATCTGGACCACCATTTACTGGAATGGATAAACCATATTCGAAGCCAGTCAAGAACCGGCGTTAATGCGCCTGGAGAACTGGTTTCGCTGGAACATATTCTGCATGAAATGCGTCTGTTCAAAAGCGCTGAAGAGCTCAAACTGATGCGCCGCGCTGCTGACGTTTCTGCAAACGCTCATGTCAAAGCCATGCAAAAATGCAAACCCGGCATGTATGAATATCAGATAGAAGCTGAAATCATTTACCATTTCGTACAGGATGGCTTGCGCGCGGTCGCTTACCCGTCGATTGTTGCCGGCGGGAAAAATGCCTGTGTCCTGCACTACACTGAAAATTCAGACAAATTAAAAAGCGGCGATTTGCTGCTCATTGATGCCGGTGCGGAGTGTGACCATTATGCAGCGGATATTACCCGCACTTTTCCGGTTTCAGGACATTTCAGCGAACCGCAAAAACAACTCTATCAGTTGGTTCTGGATGCCCAGTCTGCGGCAATCGAACAGATCAAACCGGGCTTGCCCTGGCATCTGGCGCATGAGGCTTCGGTTGAAACGCTCACTAAAGGACTGGTATCTTTGGGGCTGCTCAAAGGCAAGGTATCAAAGCTGATTAAAGATGAAAAGTATAAGCAGTTTTATATGCACAGAATTGGCCATTGGTTAGGGATGGACGTGCATGATGTGGGCGACTATAAAGTGGATCAGGAATGGCGCTTGCTAGAGCCGGGAATGGTACTAACTATAGAGCCTGGCCTGTATATACCGGCAGACTGTACAACCGTTGATAATAAATGGCGCGGCATAGGCATCCGCATTGAAGACGACGTTTTGGTAACTGCAAAGGGGCATGAGATTTTGACTAGCGCAGTGCCCAAGACCATAGCAGACATTGAAGCACTTATGCAGGCGGCTTGATGCAAAACGATTTGCAACATGATTATGACCTATTGATTGCCGGCGGCGGATTAGCGGGTAATTGTCTGGCTCTGGCGTTAAAAGAAACCGGACTGCGGATCGCTATTATTGAAGCAAATGTCCACGAACAATTGCGTGCATCTCCTGCCGGCGACAGGGCACTGGCTTTAGCAGCCGGTACCGTAAAAATGCTCGATGCATTGGGCATTTGGCAGGGCGTCAGCCAAGCTGCCACAGCGATCAAAAATATTCACATTTCTGACCGAGGCCATTTTGGCAAAGTCAGGCTTTCTGCACAAAAAGAGAACGTAGCGGCACTGGGCTATGTGATTACTGCGCGGGAAATTGAAACACATGTCGCCAGTCTGGTTAATCAGGCTAATATAGAGCTGATCTGCCCTGCCCGCGTAGTCGGGTTGATGTCTGGCGACAATGCAGTCAATGTCAGCCTAAAACGAGGCGATGAGCCGTTGAACCTATCTGCAAAACTACTGGTTGGTGCCGACGGCGGCAATTCATCAGTCCGCAAGTTGCTGTACATAACCCAACAGGTAACCGAGTACGGACAAACAGCGCTGGTCACCACAGTAAAATCATCCATCCCCCACAAAAATACCGCCTATGAGCGTTTTACCGCTTCAGGGCCGCTGGCCTTGTTGCCCGTTGAAAACAATTATTGCGCCGTGGTCTGGACGCGCACCGATGAAGATGCTGCCTCTCTCATGTCAGGCGGTGAAGCTGACTTTCTGGCTGAGCTTCAGGAATGTTTTGGCTATAGGCTGGGGGAGCTTACCTTGGCCGCTCCAAGGCGGGCTTTTCCGCTGTCGCTGATACGCGCCGAAAAAATGGTTGCCGACCGGACCGTGATTATTGGCAATGCAGCACATCAGTTGCACCCGGTTGCAGGACAGGGTTTTAACTTAGGATTACGGGATGTTGTGCAACTGGCCGAAATGATCATCGAACAACATGAAGCCGCGAAAGACATCGGCGCCCCCGATTTTTTAAAGGCTTATGCGGAGTCCAGGCAAAAAGATCATGACAGGACCATCGTATTTACTGACAATGTAGTTCGGATTTTTTCCAGTGACTGGCTGGCGTTGGCCGCAGCCAGAAATATCGGCCTGGCAATACTGGATCATATCCCTGCCGCAAAAGCACTGCTTACCCGGCATGCAATGGGACTGGCCGGACGGTTGCCACGACTAGGCAGCAGGAGATAGACACAATGACTGACCGTTATGAAGTGATAGTCGTTGGCGGCGGCATGGTGGGCGCGGCAACAGCTTGTGCCTTGGCCCTTGGCGGCATTAAAGTTGCGTTGCTGGACAGGTTTAACCCGGAAAGACAGTGGCCTGCTGAACCGGTTGATATCCGCGTTTCAGCCCTAACTAAAGCCTCTCAAAATATACTGGAAATGCTGGGCGCCTGGCCGGGCATGGTGCAGCGTGGCGTTTGTGCTTACCGGGACATGAGGGTATGGGATGCCCGTGCCGATGGTGAATTACACTTTGATTGCGCCGACACAGAGTTCAACGAGCTGGGCCATTTAGTCGAAAACAGAGTGACGGTTGCCGCCCTTTGGGATGTGCTGGACACCTTGCCTTCAGCAACTTGTATAACCCCTGCAATAGTCGCCGGGATGCAACTTAACGATAACGGCCGGCTGGTAAGATTAAAAGATGGCCGCAGCCTTGAGGCAGATTTGGTGATTGCTGCCGATGGCCGCGAGTCTGCATTAAGGGCTATGGTGGGAATAGACGTTACCGGATGGGACTATCATCAGGACGGCCTGGTTGCCACGGTAACGACTGAAATGAGTCATCAATTCACAGCATGGCAACGTTTTCTGGATGAAGGGCCGTTGGCTTTTCTGCCGCTGAAAAACGGACAATGTTCGATCGTCTGGACCCTGAGTGCTGACACGGCAAAAAGCTATTTAGCGCTAGGTGATGAAGACTTTCTTCAAGTTTTGGAGCAGGCTTCAGGCGGCATTCTTGGCAAGATGCTGGATACCGGCCCACGGGCTGCATTTCCTTTACGCTTTCAATACGCAAACAGCTATATTGCTGAACGTTTCGCGTTAACTGGAGATGCAGCCCATGCCATGCACCCTTTAGCTGGACAAGGAGCGAATGCCGGATTATTAGATGCGTCAGCCATTGCGGAGCTGGTGATCCAAACCAGGCAGGAAGGACGGCCATTATCCAGCTCACGCTTCCTGCGTCGTTATGAGCGCTGGCGCAAAGGCGACAATTTAATGATGATGGCTAGCATGGATATTATCAACAAGACCTATGGCGTGACATCACCGCCTTTTACCAGTCTCCGTTCTGCAGGCATGAACTGGGTCAATAATACAGCCATGGTGAAAGCTTACTTTAATCACTATGCGATGGGGTTACGCGACGATTTGCCTAAACTGGCAAAAGGGCAAATTTGCTGGTAATTGTCAAAATTTTAACGCTAAATGCCGGATAGATTTGCATTTCTTCCTATTTAGAGTTTACCCCGCTCACCAGCTTCTGGTATATTCCAAGTCTAGCGATTTGCTTTGCTTGCTGACTGGCATGCGCTTATTTTTCAGGGCAGTGATAAATAAAAAAATTAATCTAAGAGGTGGAGAGCCATTATGACTGAGGTGTTGTTTATATTAACTACGATTTTTGTTGCTTATGTTGCTTATGCGCTTGTAAGCGAACAAAAAGCAGCTGCTAAAACCCAAGCGCCAACTGCACAGCCTGAAAAAAAGGTGGTGGCTGAGGAACAAGCAAAGCCTAAGGCTGTCGCCACAAAAGCAAAGCCGGCTGTAGCTAAAGCTGCCGCCCCTAAAGCAGCGGCAACCAAAGCGGCGGTTGCGCCTAAACCGGCAGCAACCAAGGCAGCAGCCCCCAAAGCGGCAGTCAAGCCAGCGGCACCTAAAGCAGCTGCATCTAAAGTAGCCGCTAAAAAAGCGACTACGGTTGCCACAGCGCCGGCAGCAGGATTAAAAGATCCCAAAACAGGAGAGGTTGCCAAAACGTACAGCAATTATCGTTTTACCAAGCGCTGGATCAAAGAGGCGTTGGTTGCTGAAGGCCTGCTAGACAAAGTTTACACAAATAATGAGCTAGATACTGCAACTGAAGCAAAAATCAAAAGCGCCATAGCTCAGCTTGAAAGCATGGCTAAATACCAAGCTTAAAATATAGACCATTAATAATTAACCGGCAGCTCAATACTGCTGGTTAATTAACCAGCTCAAGCTTTTTCAGCCGATATTGTAATGATCTGAAAGACAACCCCAGCTGCTCGGTTGTGGCAGTTTTGTTCCATTTATTTTCTTCCAGCGCAATCGTGATTGCTTTTCTTTCAATCGCTTCCAAATGATCTTCCAACGACCCTGAAACCGGAAGGTGTTCCGGAGCATCTGAAGAGTTCTGTATGCCTATCGGCAGCTTCAAGTCATCTATCTCTATGCTTTTACCGTCATATAAAGCAAGGGCTCTTTCCAGAATATTCTCAAGCTCACGAACGTTTCCAGGGAAATGGTACTGCTGCAATGCCGCTAACGTCGATGCCGATAAAACAGGCTTGTTTTGTTTGCCAGCGCCTGTCAGTTTAACCAATATATGCTCGGCAAGAGCAGGTATATCACCAGACCGCTCACGCAAAGGCGGTACGCTAAGGTCAATAACATTGATGCGATAATATAAATCCTGCCTGAAACTGCCGTTCTGAACCATCTCGCCAAGGTTTCTATGGGTTGCGCTAAGCAAACGAATATCGACCGGGATTTCCTGGCTATCTCCCACACGGCGTATTTTTTTTTCCTGAATGGCCCGTAATAATTTAACCTGCAAGGACAAGGGCAAGTCGGCAACCTCATCGAGGAATAATGTGCCACCTTCTGCAGCCTGGAATAAGCCTTTTTTATCGCTGACTGCACCGGTAAAACTGCCCTTTTTGTGACCGAAAAACTCACTTTCCATCAACTCATGAGGAATGGCCCCACAGTTAATCGCGACAAAGGGCTTGTCGCTACGGGAGCTTTGCTGGTGAATCAGCTTTGCAACCAGTTCTTTACCTGAACCGGATTCACCGCTGATGTAAACCGGCGCCTGGCTGCGGGCAAGTTTGGCAATTTTTGATCGAATCTCTCGCATAATCAACGACTCGCCCAGCAACAAATGGCGAGTTCGTCTTTCGACCTGATCGGAAAGCTTTAGCGCGCTGCTGACAAGTTGCCTGAATACCGACAAATCAACAGGTTTGGAGATAAAATCGAAGGCGCCCTTCTTCATCGCCAGTATCGCCGTATCCATATTGCCGTGAGCGGTAATAACGGCAA
>JBAZTN010000107.1:0-10181 GCA_041661895.1 Methylobacter sp.
ACCGGTGCTGGGATAGTATGGTTCGATCTGGACCAATAACGAAGGCCAGGGTACGACCGTTCCATCTCCGTCAAAAACAGCTCGCGTCGGGTTTGGCGTTTTTTGCAATGATATTCAAGATCGGCAAAGCTGGTTTGTATCGGCATGGCAATTCGTCCGCTGGTCAGGTTATTCGGTGCTATTATTATCTCATAGCAGGGATTTAATCAGCGATTCCCTAGGCAACTGAGCGCATGTAGGATGCTAACTATATGGTGGATTTGGCGTTGAGAAGATTGAAACGATCTCTATGAATCACACACAGTTTATTAATCATTAAAGCGTTAACGATGGTCTCTACGGTGGTGATTGTTGTCACCGGGATTGCCAGGTTGGTGGTTGTTCTCGTTGTCCGCGCGATGGTTAAAGTTATGGCCACCCCAGTTATTATCCCTTCTATTGTCATGTGGCCGGTTGCCGTGATTTTCTCTTACGTTAGGTTGATACCGCGGGATGTCATGTTGATATCGGGGTATGTCGTGTTGATATCGCGGTCTTGGGTAATTGTTGTTCCGACGGGGAGGAGCATCGTATTGGTCATGATGGTGGTGCGGAAAATTTCCTCTATCCCAGCCATAGCTATTATCATAATGACCGGATGTCCCGCCATAATAGTTTCTTTGCATAACTGTATATCCGCTACCATAAGACCCGGTATCAGGATAGTAGGAATGCTGCTGGGGATGATGTGCGCATGCATCCAGCAGTAACACCAAGCTAACGAGTAGTGTTTTTTTAATTATCGAATTCATTCTTATAGCCCGGTATAGTTAATCCGGGCTAAAGAATATATGAAAGATACTGAATGATAAATGAATCGAAAATAACAAGTGTTAGTCATACTGACATCATAAAAACGTTTAAAGGAATACGATGAAACACAAAGTAATTGATGCACGCATTACACCTGAAGGTCGTTTGGATGTATTGTCCAAGGCCGAAGTAAGCAAACTTCTTGATACCAGCCAGGGTGGTCTCTATCGAGTATTCCGTAACTGCTCGCTCGCGGTTTTGAATTGTGGTAGTGCTATGGATGACGGGAAGGAGTTGCTGGAGCGTTATCCTGATTTTGAAATTCGTGTTGTTCAGGAAGAGCGTGGTATCAAGCTGCAGGTTAAAAATGCCCCTGCTCATGCCTTTGTTGACGGCAAGATGATTAAAGGGATCAATGAGCATCTGTTTGCGGTGTTGCGTGACATTATCTACGTCAGTGACGAGATCAATGATAATCCGAAATTTGATATGGAAACATCGAGCGGCGTTACTAATGCGGTTTTCCATATCATGCGCAATGCCAACATTTTACGTCCGATGACTGATCCAAAACTGGTGGTTTGCTGGGGTGGACACTCGATAAACCGCAAGGAATATGAATACACCAAACAAGTCGGCCACGAAATGGGTTTACGCGGATTGGATATTTGTACCGGTTGTGGGCCGGGTGCGATGAAAGGGCCGATGAAAGGTGCCACCATCGGTCACTCCAAGCAGCGTATTAAACACGGACAATATCTGGGCATAACGGAGCCCGGCATTATTGCGGCTGAATCGCCTAATCCGATTGTCAATGAACTTGTTATCCTGCCGGATATTGAAAAACGCCTTGAGGCCTTTGTCCGCACCGGGCATGGTATCGTGGTGTTTCCCGGTGGCGCGGGTACGGCGGAAGAAATTCTTTATTTATTGGGTATCCTGCTACATCCGGATAACAAGGACATGCCGTTTCCCCTAATATTTTCAGGTCCTGACAGTTCAGAGGATTACTTTAAGGAGATCGATCAATTTATTGCCGGCACCTTGGGTAAAGAGGCACAGCAGCGTTACAAGATTATTATTGACGATCCCGTTCTGGTCGCTCGCGAAATGCTGGCGGGAATCAAACAGGTGCGTGAGTTTCGTAAAGAAAAGGGCGATGCCTATTATTTCAACTGGTCGCTGAAAATCGACCAGGTATTCCAAAAGCCATTTATACCCACGCATGAGAACATGAGTAATCTTGCCTTGCATAAGAAACAGGATACTCACTTGCTTGCCGCTGATTTGCGTCGTGTATTCTCCGGCATAGTGGCGGGAAACGTAAAAGACGCGGGAATTCGAGCGATCGAACAATATGGCCATTTTGAGATTCATGGCGATGCAAGCATCATGACGCTTATGGATTCATTGTTGGCTTCATTTGTTGAACAGCATCGAATGAAATTACCTGGGAAAAAGTATTTGCCCTGTTACCGCATCATCAAATAAAGCCTCCGCTCGTCGGCAACTGCTCCTGCGTGGCCTAAAGCTCCTACTTTTGGCGCTCTACCTCCTGCATAATCCACATGGATGTGGTGAATGCAGATATTGCAGGAGCAAATATCTGTCCATGCAGTCGTGTTACTAACGTAATCCACATGGATGTGGTGAATACAGATACTGCATAACGCCATGGATGGCGTGTAGTAGGGTAAAGCTTATTGCTCCTGCTCACGCCCTTACCTACATCCATGTAGGCAATGCAGGAGCAATTACTGAGGAGCAAATATCTGTCCATGCAGGGAATGTGTGACGTATTGAGTGATAATTATAGCGGCCTAAGGTTTTTACTTTTTCTTTTAGACAGAACCAGCCGATAATAGGGACAATGTTAATTCAACCACGAGAAAAAAATGAGCAACGTATTTAGTTTTACAGGCACAGTCGGCAGAGATGCGGAAGTCAGATATTTGCCATCCGGCCAGGCTGTATTGAATGTCACCGTAGCAAACAATATTGGTTTTGGCGACAAACAGCAAACCTTATGGGTGAGGGTAGCCATATGGGGCAAACGCGCAGAAGGATCGCTGAAAGATTATCTGAAAAAAGGCCAGCAGGTTTTTGTATCCGGTGAGCTGACGCAGCGCGAATATCAGGCGAATGACGGCACAACCAAAGCCAGTCTGGAGCTTAATGCCAATATTCTTGATCTGGTTGGCGGCCAAGGCAGAAGAAGCGAGCCTAGCCAGCAACCGCAACAAACCTATCAACAGGCGCCTGCTCAGCAAGGTGCCAGCCATGATAATTTTGATGCGCCATATGATGACGATATCCCGTTCTAAAATACGCCGGGTAGATCAGGAATGGAGCGGCAGAAAGTAAGTGTTACTGAGCGCGGCCTGTTAGTCGCGCCAGGACAAAGCAAAAAACTGGCGGAGATACGCAAAAAGGTTCAGCCGCTTGTGGCCGCTGAAAATGTGTCATTGTCAGAAAAAGAGAGCTATGCAGGATTGAAGCCTGAACTTGTCGCTGAGCTGAAGTCAGCAAGAAAAATCATTGACGATAGAATTAATGAAATCTTGTGCAGTTTTCCTGAGGGAAAGAAAAATAAGCTGTTTGGCTTCAGGTTCGGTTCCATCGATGCAGTAAAAAGCATGAGCATAAAGACGGCTTTTAAAAAATTAGGGATTGATGACAATTCGGTAAAGTTGAAGTTGATTGCCGGAATGGATTATCACGGGAATCAGGTTAAAGGGCGTTAACTTATCGGACTTTAAAGCTGCAGGCTGGGAGGGTATGTGCATAACCTGGACAAGTTAGTAGCTTCTATCGCAGACCAGCCTTTTCGGGCAATATACAAGCTGTATGGTTCATATCATTTCCCCCGCTTTGAACTCAGCTTCATCAAAATGCAGGGTAGTCCGGGGGCTAACCCTGCTTCAATTGCAGAAATAAAAGTAGCGCTACGGGACAGTGAAATCCCTAAAGGATTTTTACAGTCGGCAGAATGCAAACTGGCCGTAGCCGATTTTTTGATTCGGCGTTTTCGCCAGGGGATTGGCGCATTTGCCCGGCAAAATCGCGGTAAAGGGGGCAGTGGTTCCTTTAATACCATTGCCTTGAGCCAAAAGATGTTGAATAGGGATAGTGTCTTGTTTGGTGATGAAGCCATTTATCTGCGCTTCAGCATCAGTCTGCCCGCCAAAGGAACGGGCGGTGGCGTTTTTGATGCCGAGCAGGCGTGGATCATGTTGAGTCAGGAACTGGTCACCATTGTTGGCGCAACGTTTTTTTATCAGCATTATGATGATCCGACCAGACTGTTGCTCCAGCAGTTTGTTGATGTGCAAAAAATACGTACAGAGATCATTCAGTTTATGCAGCAGCATGATCTGGTCGCCTTTATTGCCAATGATGCGCTGCTTCCACGCCGTAGCGGTGTCGATGACAGGCCTGCGACCTGCGCGAATGTTACAACCTTTCAATCCCCCGCGTCCTTACTAATAGATATTCCCTTGCAGCATGGCAATAGCATAAGCGGCATGGGTATTAAGGAAGGAATCACCTGTATTACCGGTGGCGGCTATCATGGCAAATCGACCTTAATGCAGGCCATTTTAGCCGGGGTCTATGCGCATATTCCAGGAGACGGCAGGGAGTATGTGGTCACCCGGGAAGATGCTTTTTTTATCAGGGCAGAAGAAGAGCGCAGTATTCGAGATGTTGATATCAGCCCTTTTATCAGCGATTTGCCGAATGGCCTAAAAACCGATCATTTTTCAACTGATAATGCCAGCGGCAGCACCTCGCAAGCGGCCAATATTGTCGAGGCTGTTGAAAGCGGTAGTAGATTGCTGTTGTTTGACGAAGACACCTGTGCGACTAATTTTCTGGTGCGGGATGAGCTAATCAAAAAAATCCTGGATGCAGCGCAAGAGCCGATCAAGCCGTTATATTCAACGGTGCGATCATTGTGGAAAAAACACCATGTCTCGATGATTTTTGTAGTAGTCGGCGGCTTGGGCTATTTTTTACAAAAAGCCGATACCTGTCTGCTTATGGAGAATTACCGTTGCCATGATATTACCGCCAAGGTGCGTGACAGGCTTGGATCGATACCGGAGGAAGATGTTGCAATTGCAGATTTTGCCATATCACGCCGTTTGACCGCTGATAATTTTGATCCTGCGTATAAAAATCAGCGCCTGAACAAGACGATGCCTAAACGTATAAAAGACTTACGTAATGCTCCCAGGCAGCTGGAATACGGCATGGATCTGGTTAATCTGGAGGCTGTAGCGCAACTCGTAGAAGCGCCGCAGATTTTAACCATCGGTTACTGCCTGTTGGTGCTGCGGAATAAAATGAATCTGTCAGATGGCCAGCCCGAAACTATTCGTTGCTGGATAAACTGGCTTTACGATGAAATTGCAAAACACGGATTATCGGTTTTAAAACCTGATTATCCTGGAACCCTTTCCATGCCGCGCAAATATGAACTAGCTGCTGCTATTAACAGGATTAGGTCGTTGAACATCGCTCAAGAACCATAGGAGTGATATGAGGCCATTCAAAATGGCAGGAGTATATGACGGAACTATTGATAATCAAAAAAAAAAGCCACCTCAAAGTGTAGGCTTATTTCTAGGTGGCTTTGTAAGATAGAGTCAATATGACAAAAAGCATGAAAACCGAATCTTTTTGTCGGTTTCATGTTAACAAAATATGCAGAGGGAGGTTATTGGTACGAATACCTATATCAGCGATATTCTAGTTGTCTTTCTGTTTGCCAGTTCGACTTACCGGTAGTATTTATTAAGCGGTAAAGTTGATTTTCTGAATGGTTCCGGTTTTACCGCTTTCAGTCAAATAAGTACTTGTTTATGGCTAGCGTGGCGCAGTAGTTCTGTATCCACCTTAGTGTACAATAGAATTTTTTAATGTAGAGAGAGTCAATAATAATGGAAGCCTACCCTGAGAAAACCTGTTCGATAGACCGTTTGGTCACTCATGCGAAATTGGTGGAAGCGACAAAAGCCGGAATGAAAACACAGCAGCGTCGTGATGGCGTATATGGTTGGCCCGGCGAAACCTTCGATCTGGACGAAATGACTTTTGTTGTTACCAATTTGAAACGTCAGCGTTTAGGTGATATGACCGATGCCGATGCCAGGGCGGAAGGATATCCAAGTCTTGATATGTACCGTGACATTATCTTAAAAATGCATGCCGGAATGACCTGGGAAGCCGACAGTCTGGTATGGGTGCATACTTTTGCGGCTAAGACCGATCAATAAAAGCGTAAAACTAGAAATGGCGGCAGAGGAATTGAGAGCCGATTTTTCTTTAAAGACCACATGGTCGCTAGCGCGACCATGTGAATCAGGCTTGATCTAACCGGCGGCCAAATAATACAAGCCGCTGCTCAAACACGCCAATGAAAACAAATAGTGAATGCGCTTGCCTGTATATAGCCCCAGTACGCTGCTGCCAAGGCAAATGACAAGACTCATCAGCATTAAAGCCGAGAAATAAAGTGCGGCACTGGAATCAGCCGGTATTTCCGCCGCATGGGCATAGCCATGAAATACGGCAAAAAACGAAATGGCCATGAACAGTATTTTTGAGCGTTGTTTCTGATTGACGCTGACCAGCAAGCCGAACGCCATTATCGACAAGGTGATTGAGGGTTCAACAAAGGGCAGTTGAATCGCATAAACATTAATCAAAGCACCGGCAGCCATCAGCGCCAGGAAAGTGAATGGAAATGCAAGCAAGGCTCTGCCGCCTTGCTTGGCTGCAATGAGGCCAACCGCCATTAATACCAGCAAGTGATCGATTCCGGTCAAAGGATGCAGCAAGCCTGTCATCAGGCTGGCTTCAACCAGTCCTCCGGTATGTGCGTAGAGTGAGGGTGATACAAGGCATAAGGCAGCAATTAGCCAGGTTTTAATACACATAATGAATTCTCTTAAAGTTGTTGTGCCATTAAACAATAGTCTTACCAAGCTGGCAGTCTATGGTTTTGTAAAAAGTGGCTCAGTCTAGTAACTGGCCTATTGCCTGTCAACGCTTTATCAAATAATCGCTTTAATCGCGTCAGCGAGCAGGATGTCGAGTTTAATGCAGGATGTCGGATGATCGATGCTGTCTGTGCTCCAGATGGCTTTGATGCCGGCTTTAAGGATATGCGCTTCCGCATCATCGCAAAACAGGGCATGGGTGACGACGGTGTAAATGTCCTTGCTGCCAGCAGCTTGCAGCAGCCTGGTTGCCTGGGCAAGGGTTCTGCCGGTGCTGGCCACGTCGTCTATGATGACTACGGGTTTGTTGTGATAGTCGTAATCCGGTAAGGTTATTTTGACCTGTTTGTCGCCTAGTCGGTCTTTATGGGCAATGGCATAGTCAAAACCGATTTTGTTGGCGATATTGGCGACCCATTGTTCCGATTCGCTGTCCGGGCCCAGCAGTACGGCATAGTCCAGCGTTTGTTTCAGGAAGCGCCCGATTTCTTCGGCGGCGGTAAGGCTGATGGCGTTTTTGATCGGAATCGCCTGATTCAGTGACGATATGCGGTGCAAATGTGGGTCCACGGTGAGCACGTCGTCAAACAGTCCGGCGAGCATTTTGCCGATGATGCGCTGGCTGACCGCCTCTCCGGGATGGTTGGCGATGTCCTGTCGCATGTAGCTTAAGTAAGGCGCGACCAGAGTAATGCGTTTGGCGCCTAATTCCCGTGCCGTTGTGGCGCAAAGCAACAGTTCGATCAGCTTGTCGTTGGGCTGATTGAGGCTGCGGCAAACGATAACGTGCTCGGGCAATGACGGCGGCAGGCGTATCAAGCTTTCACTGTCGGGAAAATGATGCACGTTTATTTCGGCCAGTGGCGCATTAAGCCGGGCAGCGAGGCGTTGTGCCTGGCTTAAATAGTCGGGGAAGGCGAGTATCATCATTGGCTGGGATTGTTCCGGATTAAAAGGCAATCAGCGACTTAATGATTTGTTCTTCGCTGCCTATGGCGTAGCCGTTATTGTGAGCGGCCAAATCCTGGGCGAATTTGAAATCGGCAGGAAACTCGGCGTAGATGCAGTATAAAAGATCACCTTTTTTTACAGGATTGCCCACTTTTTTTAATAAATCGACGCCTGCTTTTTTCATCATCGCTGCGCCGGCAAGCCGGGCAATTCTTGCCATTTGGAAATTGTCGATACTGATGACTACGCCGTCGCTATCGGCAAAAACCTCATGACAAAGATTGCCGGGATGCAGGTCGATCACTTTGGGCCCTTGTGCCTGAATAAGTGCATCCATTTTTTCCAAGGCCCGGCCTGAATCGAGTATGTCACGGGCAATGGCATAGCCTTGGCCGCCGCGAACATCAGGATCAAATTCAATGATTCTGCCGGCCAGTTGTAATGATTTCTGGCGCAAATCGGCGGGTGCGTCTGGGTCATTTTGTAGTACCTGCATGATATCTCTGGCTTCCAGCACCGGACCTATGCCCCGGCCTATCGGTTGGCGGCCATCTGTAATCATCACTTCCAGATGAATGTTGAGCCGGTCGCCGACAAATTCAAATAATTTACGCAAGGCGAGCGCCTGGCTCATGTGCCGCACTTTTGCGGTGGGGCCGACAGGGATATCAATAATCAGATGCGTGGAACCGGCAGCCAGTTTTTTGGACAGAATCGACGCCACCATTTGTCCCTGTGAATCAATACCCAGCGGGCGTTCAACAGAAATCAGCATGTCATCGACCGGTGCGAGTCTGGCTGTTCCGCCCCAGGCCAGACAGCCGCGTTCCTGGCGCACGATGTCGTGCAGTTGATCCGGCGTCAGATTGACTTCAGCCAGCACTTCCATGGTGTCGGCTGTGCCTGCCGGTGAGGTGATGGCGCGGCTGGAGGTTTTCGGTATCAACATGCCGTGTGCGGCAACAATAGGCACGATCAGCATTGAGGTGCGATTGCCTGGGATGCCGCCGATGCAGTGTTTATCAGCTACCAGCGATTCATGCCAGTTCATGGTGTCGCCGGATTTCAGCATGGCGCGGGTGAGGAACAATAGCTCGTCACGGTCAAGATTGTTTTGCCCGGTCGCAACCAGAAATGCCGCCATTTCCATTTTTGAATAACGAGTTTCAACAATATCGTTGGTTATGCCGTCAAAATCATTCTGATTGAGACGTTCGCCGTTGATTTTGCGGCGCACCGCGTCCATGGACTTTGGAGCTTCCGCATGGTTTACCGTGACCAGGCAGCCTTCACCGACATTGAGTTGCGCGAATGCCTGTTCGGAGAGGCCCAGTTCTCCCGGCTGAACAATAGAGGTGTCATCGACCACGTTAAGAACGGCGAGCACCTTGGAGCCGTTGGCGCTGATCAGGATTTTGGAAAGCGCCTGAAAACCTTCGGCCCGGTAAATGCCGCATTCGCGATGTAGATAAGCGACGTTTTCATGATAGGTATCGATAGCGATACGGCGTATTTGCAGGGTGTCATTGCTCATGGGTTAAAATGGCCAGTAGATAAACTGGATCGATGATGCGGTTTGATGTGAATATTGTCAATAACTGTAGATGTGCTGAACGCAGTGAAGCGCATCATTCGCGAGAATTATAGGAACACCAATGAAAAAATGCACATGGGCGCTGGCCAGTTCAAGTGAAGAACAGTATCACGATCTTGAATGGGGCGTTCCGGTGCATGACGACCGGTTGCTGTTTGAGTTCCTGATTCTTGAAGGCGCACAGGCGGGCTTAAGCTGGTCAACGATTTTGAACAAACGCGAAGGATACAGGCTAGCCTTCGATAATTTTGATGCTGAAATCGTTGCAGGCTATGATCATAAAAAAATCGATGCGCTACTGGCCAATCTGGCCATTGTAAGAAATAAATTGAAGGTCAATGCGGCTGTTATCAACGCACAGGCTTTTTTAAAAGTTCAGCAGGAGTTTGCGAGTTTCGATGGCTATATCTGGCAGTTTGTCGGTGGCAGGACGCTGCATAATGCACGCAAAAGCCTCGCTGAGATCCCCGTCTCAACGCCGGAATCCGATGCAATGAGTAAAGACCTTAAACAGCGCGGCTTTAAGTTTGTCGGCAGCACCATTTGTTATGCCTATATGCAGGCGACCGGCATGGTCAACGATCACACCATCGATTGTTACAGGCATGCTGAAATTAAATCGACCTATTCATAAGGAGTGACACTATGCGTTATCTACATACCATGGTTCGGGTTCGTGACCTGAACGAATCCCTTGATTTTTACTGCAACAAATTGGGTCTGGTTGAAAGCAATCGGGGAGTCGCTATTTTTGCGAAAGCTTTTTTGGGCATCCCTGCCCAACAAGCAGCAAAAAACACACGACCGCTAATGCCTGCGGCTGCCCCAGCCGTCCTGCG
>JBAZTN010000108.1:0-10113 GCA_041661895.1 Methylobacter sp.
AAATCTGTTGGCTCATAAATCGCCCCAAACCAATGAGTTCGAATCCATCATTAATTTTGACCGCTTATCTCGCACCGTACATATGCTAAATTTTTTACCTTTAGCGCATTTGCAAGACCTGCTCTTTTTGGAGGTAGATCCACGCCATATACTTGGCATTAAACAGGATCACGGTGCTTATTTTCAAGAAGTTATCACGCAGTGCGGATTGGAAACCAAAAATATCGTCATCGTACTGGCCGTAAATAGCCAATATATACGTTATCACCAGGAACTGATTAAGGGGTTGGAAAATTATCGGCAACGAGGTTATCAAATTGGGCTTAAATTCGATTCCGTTGCTAAAGAAAGTCAAACCTTTGAATTCATTCAAAAGTTATCCCCGGATTATGTAAGCTTATCAGCGCGATATCTGGATAATGTGCGTGACAGTACCTTGCCGGCAAAACTACACAAATTGAAAGCATTGGTGACCAGTACAGGCGGGCAAAGTGTTCTGCAACAAATTGATGAAAAGAGATCTGATTCTTTGGCTCGCAATACAGGTTTTGATCTGGTGCAGGGTGACTATTATGAACGGCATCCAACCCCTAGATTTGTACCGGAATCACCCAATGTTGGGATCAGCGCCCATGGCTAGTTTTTGAATTCATTGGAGGGGCGGCACTGGCAATTATTGTCAAAGGCCGCTTAATGTTATCTTCGCCGAAGCTTTAAAAACTCCCCCGCCATTCCTGTAGCTATTACCGACCGGCCTCCTGTCACCGCAAAGCCGTGACAAGAGGCAAAAATACCCGCTAATACTAAAAAATGTCTTTCCCGCTCTGAATTTTTCTCACGGTGCTAACCAACCGATCAACTTCCTCATGCGTATTATAAAACGCCAGTGACGGACGCACGGTGCTTTCCAGGCCAAACCGACGCAAGATAGGTTGAGCACAATGATGGCCGGTGCGTACCGCAATACCGGCGCGGTTTAAGGCGACACCAATATCCTGATTGCTGTGTCCGGCCAGCACAAACGACAATACGCTGGTTTTTTCAGCGGCAGTGCCGATCAAGCGCAAGCCGGATATGCTTCTCAGCGCATCCATCGCATACACCAGCAACTCATGCTCATATCGCGCTATGTTATCGATACCGATTTTCAGCAGATACTCCAGGGCAGCGCCCAGGCCTACCGCATCGGCGATATTGCCGGTGCCTGCCTCAAAGCGGGCGGGCGCGGGTTGATAGACGATTTTTTCAAAAGTCACATCGTCGATCATGTTGCCGCCGCCTTGCCACGGAGGCATGGCTTCGAGCAGCTCGGCTTTGCCAAACAAGACGCCGATACCGGTGGGGCCGAATATCTTGTGTCCGGAAAACACAAACCAGTCGCAATCCAGCGCCTGCACATCCACGCGCAAGTGCGAAACAGACTGCGCGCCATCCAGCAAAACACGCGCGCCAACACGATGTGCCATCTCGATCATTTCCCGAGCGGGCGTCACCGTGCCTAGTGCGTTGGAAACCTGCGTGAATGACACCAGTTTGGTACGCGAATTCAGCAACTTCTGATATTCGCCCAGCAACACCTGACCGTCTTCATCTACGGGTACGACACGCAGCCTCGCGCCGGTTGCATCGCAAAGCTGTTTCCACGGTACGATATTGGCGTGGTGCTCCAGCCAGGTGATGACGATCTCATCCCCCGCGACGATATTTTGTCGCCCCCAGCTTTGCGCAACCAGATTGATAGCCTCGGTTGTGCCCCGCGCAAAAACGATCTCCGCAGAAGAAGACGCATTCATAAACCGCGCAACGGTATCCCGCGCTTTTTCGTAAGCATCGGTCGCCCGCGCCGCCAGTTCATGCGCCGCACGGTGAATGTTGGAATTCTCGTGTTCATAAAAATACGAAATCCGGTCGATAACCGCCTGCGGCTTTTGGGTAGTCGCCGCGTTATCAAGCCAGACTAACGTCTGGCCGTTGACCCGCTCATTTAATATCGGAAAATCACGGCGCACCGCCTGTATGTCAAAAGGCGGATGGGCAGAACTCAAAGCGGGGGATCGTGCATTAAATCCGCCGGTATCCAATTCATCAAGAAAATAAAATGATGAACCCGACCCGGCGCTTGCCGGAATAGTTCCTGAAGGTGCGAACAGCTTTTGCAATTCAGCTTCGCCCGGCAGGCCATAGACCTCAGGCGAAAGCCCTGCTATCAATGAAGCGTCAAAGTCAGCCTGGGATGCGGTCAAACCGAAGGTTGCCGTCGGAGTGGGAACGCCCGCCGCACTTTTCGGAATGCTATCAGTAGCCGCTGTATTTACAGCGAAAAGCTTTTGCAATTCTGTTTCCAAAACCTGCGGTGAAACACCCGCTTGGTCAGCATCAGCCAGCGAAGACGGCACGGCAGATATTGAACCGGCGTCAGCACTTTCGGGAATGTTGCTTCCGGCAAACACACGCGAAACCAGCAACTGTTGCAATTGAGCCTCATCAGGCAGTCCAAAGTCGTGCGGCAAAATGCCCGCCAGCACGGATTTGTCCAAACCTGCCAAGGGCGATGCTGTCGTCGGAGACGGTTTGCCGAAAACCGAACCCGTATCGAGACTGTCAGGAACACTCTCGAAAGACGGTTGAGACTGGGCAAAAAACTTTTGCAGCTCTGCCTCTCCCGGTAAACCGAAACCTTGCGGTATTTCCAATTTATCGGCGCCCGCCAACGGTGACGTAAATCCGTTCGGCACTGCCGATGAGGCGATGCCGATACGTGATCCGTCACAGGGTAACGCAGTAAACAGCTCATTGGCCAGCTTGGTCAACTGCTCTATATCGGGCAATGATGCGTTATTCGCAAAATCGCTGTTACTTGTATTCATGGTACTTGCCCACTTCGACATTCTCGAGCACCCCGAGCGCATCATCAGTCAATACCGCCAGCGAGCAATACAGCGAGATCAAGTAAGAGGCGATCGCTTTGTGATTGATGCCCATAAAACGGACTGAAAGTCCCATGCTCAGTTCGCCGGTCAGGTTAGGTTGATAGAGACCGACCACGCCTTGACGGCTTTCACCGGTGCGTAACAGCAAAATATTGGTTTTGCCATTAACAACTTTAAGCTTATCGGATGGAATCAATGGAAGCCCGCGCCAGGTCAAAAACTGCGAACCGAACATGGTGACGATAGCAGGCGGCACGCCACGGCGTGTGCATTCGCGGCCGAATGCTGCAATGGCCTGTGGATGAGCCAGGAAAAACGCAGGTTCTTTCCAGACCCGGGAAATCAATTCATCCATATCGTCAGGTGTCGGCGCGCCAGTACGCGGCTGTACCTTAAACCCTGGGGCTACATTGTTAAGCAAGCCGTATTCAGCGTTGTTAATCAGTTCGCTTTCCTGGCGTTCTTTGATGGTTTCGATGGTTAAACGCAACTGTTCATGGATTTGGTTATGCGGGCTGCTGTATAAATCAGAAATACGCGTATGAACGTCAAGTACGGTATTAACTGCATTCAAACGGTACTCACGACCCCATTCTTCGTAATCGACAAACGTTTGTGGCAGTTCTTTTTCTTCGAGACTGGAACAATCAACATGGAGATCTTTTTCGTTTTTAACTTTGTTTACTCGATAAATACCTGCCTCAAGAGGTTTCCATTGCAACAGATGAACCAACCACCGGGGGGTGATGGTTGATAACATGGGGACAGTTTTGGTGGCATTCGCCAGGGTACGTGCAGCAACATCGCCTAGCGCGGTATGAGGTTGGCCTTCATGAATATCGGACATGACTTTTTCCTATGGTGGTTGGTGTAATTTAGTTAGTTGTTTCCCAATCTCAAGACCGGAAACGTGCAGTTTGGAAGCTCCGTCTCCCGGTATTTACGGCTAAAGTGGTATTTCTTTACCTTGAACTATTCGCCTTATACCTTTATTTCTATATCCCGCCTCCATCATGAAATAATTCACTGCGCACATATGCCTGGGTAATATTGCTTCCGGGGGGTACGCTATAGGTAAGCCAGACGTTGCCGCCTATGGTGGAGCCGTGACCAATGGTGATACGCCCTAAAATCGTCGCACCTGCATAAATAACGACATCGTCCTCAACGATAGGATGTCGTATATTTCCTTTGACGAGAACGCCGGTATCGTCTTTCTGGAAACGTTTGGCGCCCAATGTGACAGCCTGATATACGCGAACATGCCGCCCGATAACCGCTGTCTCGCCGATGACCACGCCGGTACCATGGTCGATAAAAAAACTCTCGCCAATTTGCGCTCCGGGATGAATATCAATGCCGGTGGCTGAATGGGCAAGCTCAGAGATAATGCGGGCAACCAGCGGCGCGCCCAATTGATAGAGAATATGTGCAAGCCGGTGATGAATGATGGCAGTAATGCCCGGATAGCAAGCCAGCACTTCATCAGGACTTCTTGCCGCCGGATCGCCTTCATACGCCGCCTGAATATCGCTATCAAGCAGCGTTCTTACGTGAGGCAGTCGCGAGGCAAACTCGCGGGTAATGATGATGGCCTGCTCATGGGCCGCCTTGTCGATGCCTTCTTGCCCGGAAATAAACTGGAGCTCGCGGCGGATTTGCTTGCAAAGCTCACGCAGTAAGGATTCGAGCGTATGTCCGACAAAATAATCAATGCCCTCGTCGTTCAGGTCCGGCAATCCCAGTCGATTTGGAAACAATACCGCGCCCAGTCCATCGAGGATTTGGTGCAGCTCTTTACGTGATGGCAGCTTGGGTGGCTTGTCGCGTCGCTGTCGGGTTTCCAGTGATTGCACGCGCAGATGACGCAATTCTGCAACCAGCTCATCGATACCCCAATCATATTTGCCGTTCAGATGAAAAACGTCGTTCATGCGGCAAAACCACTGGCGTCGAAAACACCTTCGAACAAAGGCGAGCTCAAATAACGTTCGCCGGAATCCGGCAGTATTACCACAATGGTTTTGCCTGCGTTTTCAGGGCGTTTGGCAACACGCACCGCTACAGCGACTGCGGCACCGCAGGAAATGCCGGAAAGTATGCCTTCTTCCCGCGCAAGACGACGCGCGAAAGCTATCGCTTCTTCGTTACTGACCTGCTCGATTTCATTAATCAGCGACAGATCAAGTACATCCGGGACAAATCCCGCACCGATACCTTGAATCTTATGGGGCGCTGGCTTTAACGGCTCACCGGCACGGTGCTGGGTAAGTACCGGACTGGCAGCAGGCTCAACTGCAATCGAAACGATGGCTTTACCCTGAGTCTGCTTGATATAACGGGAAACGCCCGTAATCGTCCCGCCCGTGCCGACACCGGAGACTAAAATATCGATAGCGCCATCCGTATCATTCCAGATTTCGGGTCCGGTGGTCTGCTCGTGAATAGCAGGGTTTGCAGGATTTTTAAACTGCTGTAGCAATACATACCGATCGGGATCGGAAGCGACGATTTCCTCGGCTTTCGCTATCGCGCCGCTCATACCTCTGGCGCCTTCCGTCAACACCAGTTTGGCACCGTAAGCAATCAGCAATTTGCGACGCTCCACGCTCATGGTCTCCGGCATCGTCAAGGTCAACGGAATACCGCGAGCCGCCGCGACAAACGCCAGCGCAATACCGGTATTACCGCTGGTCGGCTCAACAAGTTCCTTGCCGGAACCCAGCAAACCGCGACGCTCGGCATCCCAGATCATCGCCGCACCAATCCGGCATTTGACCGAGTAAGAGGGATTGCGCCCTTCTATTTTTGCTAACACGGTGGCTGCCGCGCCGTCGGTAATGCGATTAAGCTGCACCATTGGGGTTTGCCCGATGGAGTGGGAATTGTCTTCGTACCAATGTGCCATAAGAATCTCCTGTGTGAGTCGCAAGCTGATTGCCGTAGCCAAATTTTGGCCAAAAAAAAGCCAGTCGCCCCCATCGAGGCGTACTGGCTTCCGGTTGTCCGGTCAGCTTGTTGCGTTTTTTTATAAAGTACTTTAAGTCGTCACGTTCTGTCAAGATACATGTTTGTATACTATTGAACGCATAAAAAATATCCGCTTATCTATATATTAGATACCCAAATCGAATAATATCGTTTTCTTAAATAGAAAAATCCCGCTAAGCTGTTTTCCAACTATTTGAACTATGAACGATTTGGAGAATCAAGTTTATGCCGTTAAAGGATTTTAATAAGCCGCTTAGTAAACGACAGCAGGGATTATCAGCCGGTATTATCGTAATTATGGCTGTATTTCCCTCCATATCGGAGGCAACCAACGGCTATTTTTCTCACGGCTATGGCGCCCGCAGCAAGGCTATGGCCGGCGTGGGAGCAGCCCTGCCCCAAGATGCGATGGCGGCGGCAATCAACCCCGCCGGCATGGCTTTTGTCGGCGATCGACTTGATCTGGAAATGGAATTGTTCAGTCCACGCCGTGAATACACAGTACAAGGCGCGCCGACCATGGCGCCCGGCGCTTTCCCGTTAAATACTGGTACGGTTGAGAGCGATAGCGAATACTTCGTCATTCCTACGATGGGCTGGAATCATAAGCTGGACAATAACCAGTCTATCGGCATAACGGTTTTCGGCAACGGCGGCATGAACACCGATTATCCTAATTTTGCCAGTCAAACCTGCCCCCCCGGAGGATCAGGAACTTTCTGCGCAGGCAGAACCGGCATTGACCTGGCACAAGCGTTCATTAGTCCCAGTTACGCCCGGTGTTTCGCCGATGGCCGGTTTTCCTTGGGTATAGCTCCGATTTTCGCGATACAGTCCTTTAAAGCCCGGGGACTAGGTTCTTTCGCGGGATTTTCCAGCGACCCGCAGCATCTTTCCGACCAGGGTCGTGATTTTTCATTCGGTGCTGGCGTTCGCGTCGGCGGCTTAGTGGAGCTGCTTCCAGGACTTCGTCTGGGCGCTTCCTATAAAAGCCGCGTTTTCATGTCCCCGTTCAAAGATTATGCAGGACTCTATGCAGAACAGGGCGACTTCGACATTCCGGAAAGCATTAATGGCGGACTGGCGTGGGATATCAATGACAGTATCACCGCAGCTTTTGATGTAGAGCATATCCGTTACAGCAGTGTAAATTCGGTGGGAAATCCTATTCTACCCAATCTGAAGACGGCACAACTGGGCAACAACAATGGAGCGGGCTTCGGTTGGAAGGACATGACGATATTTAAATTCGGCACGCAATGGAAGCAAAACGAGAACTGGACATGGCGTGGTGGTTTCAGCTACGGCGAGCAACCTATTTCTGAGTCACAGGTGCTGTTCAATCTTCTGGCACCCGGGGTGCAAGAGTGGCATCTCACCACAGGCTTCACCCGCAGCTTGAGCGACAAAGACGATCTGACCTTTGCTGCCATGTATTCACCGAGCAAGACGGTCAGCGGCCCAAACCCCTTGAGCCCAGGCCAGACTATTGATCTGGAAATGCAGCAGTTCTCGCTTCAGCTGGCTTGGTCACGACGATTTTAAAGACTCTACTGAGACCAAGTTTTATCTACCGACAGGACTCATGCTATGGATAACTTTACACCTTATTCAGCATTGGTCGACGGAGCACTCAAGATTATCCGCCGCTCGATAAAGCACTCCCGCCTTATCGAGCGGCAATACCGGTTGGCGCTTGAGGTCTATTGTTAGGCCCGCTGAGCCCAAGGTTGGTTGACGGGTAACGCTGCGAATATCTGGATGGGCACGGCAGCATTTGACAATGAATTTTATAGTTTATAGGGCTGATTTAGATTCAACCCTTTACATTCGTCATCAAATTTTCATTATTTGTATTGAAGGTTATTTAGCTCCTAATTGTTTTATCAGTCTTATATCGAGGTAAAGTCAATGTCTAGCGAATTTACATTACCAGCCCCCGTTGAATCCAATTTGACATGGCCCGTAAGCATGTCAGGAGAATTGGTTACATTGACCCTGCTCATTGTATTTGCCGTACTGTCGGCTCTTGAGTTTAGCTATCCCAAACGAAAATTGCCCCTTAAACAGTTGCGCCGGTCTTATCAAACCAATGTCAGTCTGTTTATTTTTAACAGCATCGTTATCTCGTTACTGTCAGCGGCCCCTTTATTGATGGTGGCCGAACACTATTCAGACCGGGGACCGCTAAGCCATATCTCCAATCCTGCATGGAAAGCCCTGCTCTCGTTTCTGTTGCTCGATTTGCTACTGTATTTCTGGCACAAAGCAAGTCACCGCTTTGATTGCCTGTGGATGTTCCACAAAGTGCATCACAACGATCCTTATTTGAATGTTTCAACCGCATTCCGTATACACATTGTGGAGCTGTTAATCATCACCGTTCTGAAATCAGTTTACATTGTTATGCTGGGCGTAGAGCAAAAGATGGTACTGATTAATGAAGCCCTATTGGCCTTGTTCGTCATGTTTCATCACAGCAATATTTCATTTCGAGGTGAGAAACGCCTGGCGCAGGTCATTATCGCGCCGTATTTGCACCGCGTGCACCATTCAACGGAGGGTAACGAGCATGACACTAACTACGGCACAGTCTTTTCCATATGGGATCGTCTTTTTGGCACACTGACAGAACTGGAGCCTGCGGAAATCGGCATTAAAAACAGCTCACCGCAGACAGCTTTAGGTCTGGTGAAATTTGGCTTTACCTCGGCAAGTCCAGCGCCTGTGCAAGCATACGAACTGGACTTGAGTCTTAAATCTATGATCGCCGAAGCGGCCTATTACAAAGCGGAAAAACGTGCTTTTAAGCCTGGGAATGAGCTTCGTGACTGGCTGGAAGCAAAAAGGGAAATTATCAGGATGGTTTATGGCGATCAGTCCATCATAAAGCAATCAAACGAATCTGACTGTACCTCAATAAAACGACCTTTTACGCTTTGTTGATCATGACTGCATGGACAGGGCCAGAGAACACATGTAGATCGTTTGTTTTATACGCTAAAACCTGGCGAGATTGAGCGACTGTCGTAACTGAGACCTTTAAGGTCAATATGAAGTTTACCTGTGCGCCCTCCGCTTGGCTGATAGCGAGTTGTTGATTATTGCCAGTCATGGCCTTGTTCAGGATGCCATTAAAATTTACGGTTTGCATTGGGAAATTGAAACATTGTTTGGATACTTAAAGGAGCTATAAGCCGAAGCACTCCCTGTGGTCGACTATCTTGCATCAAGAAACTCTTGGTATTGCCTGTGATTGTGTTTTGCCTATTAAAGTCAGGCCACATCAGTACAGAGCCCAAAGCATTTTTAGATATGGGTTGGATTGTATAAGTTCTGAATTGTTTAACGTCTTTTCAAGATCAAATAAGAAGCCCAGAAAATTGATTTCATTGCTGGTTAGTAGCACCGCCTCTGCAGAGGGGGTGCTACTAACCAGCTGATTTTTATCATGCACAGAGATCTAAAACCATATTTTTGCCGAACCGGGAGACACCGCCATGAATAATTTCGAAACTTCATCTTTAGCTGTGCTAGTAAGCAGCTCTTTTTTTATAACGATAGCGGCAATGATATTGTTAAGGCCGGTTGCATTTAAAATCGGTCTTACCGATAAGCCAACTTCACGAAAAAAACACCAGGGAGAAATCCCGATGATTGGTGGTTTAGCGATCTACCTTTGCATCACTTGCCTCATCCTGACACAGAGTTTGGACGTTCCTGTAAATATTGCTTTTTTGACAGCAGTAACAATCATTGTTGTCACTGGATTGATTGATGATTTTAAAGACTTAAGCTTTAAAGTCCGTTTAGCCGCAGAAATGGTTGCGGCGTTGATCATGGTAAAATGGGGCGGAATTGAGATAACCAGCTTAGGTAACTTGTTAGGGTTTGGTGAAATACAACTCGGTATGTTTTCAACCTTGTTTACGGTGTTTGCAATTGTAGGTGGAATCAACGCTTTCAATATGCTTGATGGCGTTGATGGATTAGCCGGCAGTACTTCATTAATCATCTATGTTCTACTATCTATTTTGTGCCTTACTTATAACTTCGACAACTCTTTGCCATTTTGTTTCATCCTGGCTCCGGCTACAGCAGCATTTTTATTATTTAACTTCCCCATTCCAGGTCGAAATAAAGCACCGGCTTTTCTCGGTGATACGGGCAGCATGTTGCTTGGTTTCACCAT